>NZ_JBIWEX010000004.1:0-225177 GCF_044762745.1 Psychrobacillus sp. NPDC096426
TACGCCCGATGATTTCTACTTTTCGTTCTTGCGTGTAACGTGTTCCATTTTGTTTTGTCATATCGATCGACCTCCGTGTAATTTACTTAATCATATCACGTTAGCCTCGTACGACTTCTATCCTAACAGAGGGGGGTTTCGACAATCAATCATTAGTTCCTTCTTATTGAACTAACCTGCCCCTTTAGTTCAAATAAAAAAAAGGCTTTACTCCTTCTTGAAGTAAAGTACCCGTTAGCCTTCCAAAGCGCAAAATCAGCGCTTTACCACAGAGAATGAAAATGGTGAAAAACCGTCTATACTGATTCTACGGCTGGGAGAAGATGGTCGATGAACTATGGTGCCATAGAGCCCTTGTGTTAGTCTGACTCCAACAACCACGGTGCATCACAGACTGTCGCTCCCTTACTGAAGCACTAATGGAAGATTAATCCTACTCTGGTTATTGCACCAGCCTTGCCTTTATTCTAACAAGAATGGAGCTGATTCCTGATTTACCTTTTAACTCCATATCATCATTCTGAGAGCTCAGCCTTTTTTTAAAAAAACTTTTACTGAGTCTCTTTTGTTATGCAATTTTATAGATTTTGAGCATTTTTAAATTTTCATGGGAGTTTAAGTACATTCCTTCACAATTTCACCTAAATAGTAATTATAGTCATAGATTATTAATCGTCGAGAAATGTATTCGATATTGTTTGGGCATATCTTGATTCCCAACGTGTTCCAAATCTAAATCTCTATCAAAGAAGGAATACCAAGAAACCAGAATAGGTATTGCCCATATAAGCACTATATATATAACTTGAATTAGACTCATTCCATCACCTTTTCTGTCCACCCGATTGTTGAACACAAGTTAAACAACACACTTAAACTAACCTACTGCGATAGTTAAAACACACCCTATGTCTATAATTCTATTAAATTAGCAATAATCCTTTTAATATTTCTATTTTAGGGGGAATAGAATTGTTACTATCAAAAGCATGGGCTTCGTTTGAGGCTGATAAGCGAATAGAGGGCTTTTCGCCACAAACATTGAAGGCCTACCGTTTACAGTCTTTACTACTAATTGATTATTTTAAGGATGTAGAGATAGAGTTACTGGATACAAATCAACTGAAAGACTATCTCGCTATATCCGACAAGCATTTAAAACCAGCCAGTCTCGCACATGGTATCTGCTTTATGAAATCATTTTTTCGTTGGTCCCATGAAGAAGGCTACCTGAGTAATAATCCAACTTCCAAAATTAAAGAACCCAAAGTAGGGAAGCGGATACCCAAGTATTTAACCGAACGAGAGATTGAACATCTTCGTGAATCCTGTCATTCCCCAATGGAAAAAGCGATTTTTGAATTCATGTTTTCTACCGGTTGTCGAATCGGAGAAGTAGTCGCGTTAGAAAAGAACCATATTAATTGGTCCAATCAATCTGCGATTGTTAGAGGATAAGGCGACAAGGAAAGGGAGGTTTATTTTAATACACGTTGCGACATATGGCTTAAACGCTACATAGAAAGCCGTAATGATCATAACTCTGCTATTTTTGTAACAGCCAGACAGCCACACAAAATGAGTGTCGCCCAAATGCGATACATCATCAAGCGTATTTCCAATCGTAGTGTAAGTATATCTTTTCACATTAAATCTAAATCAAACTCAAACTTAAAACCTGCAAGTTTAGCTTATCAAATACGTTTCATGAAGTCCTTTTTCGTCGGGCACATGAAACTGGACATATTTTAAAGACTAAGCCGATATTATACGTTATAGAAGATTAGCTTGTCGTTACATTAACAGAGCCTTTCTAATTAAAAATGAAAGGAAAAGTAAAAGTAACGAAAGCCGCCCAAAGTCCGTAGACTGGCAAATACTTAGTAACCGCATCTTGGATGGGTGACGGTCCGGTCTTGTTTTGTAGAAAAAGCATATAGGAGACCATAATCCAAATAAGATTTCCCCAGATAAGTATGTTTACACCTAAAACAGCAAGTCTGTTTGGTGTAATCCCATAAGAAGAAAGTCTGAACACTATTGCTGACAATGCCACACTGTCAATGATAAGAGCAAGAACAATTAGGGCAAAATTTATATAATCAGAAATGTTCTTTTTCTCGTCTGTGCCGCTTTCGGTAATTGAAAATATGGTAACGGCCAAGACACCCAGGAGTATTCCGTTAAATGCTATCAGGAAATTTCTGTCCAAGAATGGATTTTTTCCGACCCAAATAACCGTTATAAGATAGACCAACAAAGTGGACAGGACAAGAGGACTAAAAATTTTAGCTATATATGGTGTAATATTCTTAGCAAGTTTAAGATTCATTGACACCAGGTAGGTAGCCACAATAGCGAGAGCGGCAGCACCAAATAACACAACATTTCTAAAATAGAAGTCTTTTATATCCAAATCGACAAAGCTAAATAACTGCATAGTTAATGCTGCTAACAGCATTCCGCTAATGGCCATGCTAGCGTAGAGTATGCAAAGTTCCAAATTGAATTTAAGATAGGCTAATCTTGTACTGCCTTTTGAATATTCATTTCCTGTAAATGCAAGCCCTACCAATACCCATAAGAATATGGGAAGGTGTAAATAAGCAAGGATAATACTGTCTTTATAATTTAATGGCAGCATATTAAGATAAAACCCGGAAATTAGGAACAACGCTGCAAGGGAATAAATAACACTTTTTTTCGGAGTATTATTGTAAACAAAATAGGCAGCAATAAAGGGAATTATACCAAAAGCCAGGTTAATTGGAGCAATTGCTTCCTGTTCGACAAAATGGAAAATGATCCTGGTGCTTATCCCCGCCAGAATGGCTAAAATGCCCATGAATAAGAAACCTTTTTGAAGCAAGAAAGATTTTTCTGTATTCGCCGTCTCCTTGAAATGCAATCTTTCATACCAAACACCAAGAACCTGAGAATCAGGATTTTGTTCCCATGCGTGTGAGAACGACTTTTTAAAAGCTTTCGGGTCACTTCTATACATTCTCTCCAGCTCATGAGGGTTAGCAATATTTTCAATAATCAAATCGTTGATGTCCATAGTTATACCTCCCCTAGTAATTGTTATATTAAGTTTCCTCTACAATGTTTAACTGTCTTCGTCACTTTTGTATTCTAAAATATCTCCAGGCTGACATTCTAAAGCCTTACAAATTGCCTCTAAAGTGGATAATCGAATCGCTTTTGCCTTTCCATTTTTCAATATAGAAATGTTCGCCATTGTTATTCCAACCTTCTCCGAAAGTTCTGTTACGCTCATTTTCCTTTTTGCTAACATCACATCAATATTGATTATAATTGCCATTGTTATTCACCTCAAACCGTTAAATCATTTTCTAATTTGAAATTAATTGCTTCTTGTAAAAGTTTTTGGAGAACAGCCGCAAAGACTGCGATAACCATCGAAGCAAAAGGAACAACCAATCCGACAAAGATAAATCCTGGTGCGTCGTCTACTTCCGCAAAGGTATAGAAGAGCGGCCAAACTAGCACATGCAAAATACTGATTGTGATAGCACAGTATTTGATTTTCTTTAAAGCTTTTACAGATAAATCGGAGAAAGCTTTATTTTTGTCAATATAGCGTAAGAGTTTGAAAGCCTGATACAAAGCAAAGTAAAAAGGTATCGCAGATGCATCAAACGCGATGAAAACGAGATATTTTATTAAAACAAACTCTGGAAGCAATTTTGCTGCAAGATTCGCCATCTCAGGCACCAAGAAGATGCACAGAGCAAGAACTGGGATTCCTAAAAGAATAACAGCTATTTTTAAAAACAACGTTGTTACTTTTTCCATAAAAAGCACCTCACTTATTTATTCTTATTTTTATTTTAATATACACATTATCGATTTACAATAAATTTTTATTAAATTGGATAACATTTTTATCGCGCTTTTTTGTTTTAAGCAAAAATAAAAAGCATTCTTCATTCAAAGAAATGCTCTATAACTTTAAACCATTAAATTTATAACTTGTACAACTTATTCCCCCTCACTCCCTCTATCTTACACATAAAAAACAATACCCTTGTTCAACTAAACTGCTGCTTTAGTTTAATAAGAAAAAAAGGCTTTACTCCTTCTTGAAGTAAAGCACCATCAACTCTTATTGTTATCATCTCTTCTTTTATAACTTTCAAGCACATCTTCAACCGTTAAACTTTCTTTTACTCTTTCCCCTTGTTCTTTTTCAAGTAATTTGCCAATAGCTGAATTGTTAATTCCTTTTGTAACTGCTGCCTGAATCACATAATATAATATAAGAAATCCAATAATCATAAACCCAATACTTATATATCCTTCCATAACTAACAATACCCTCCCAAATAAATATTTTTAGCTCGACTCTAACAAATCTTCAGCTTTTCTTGAATACGTTTGAAACGAATTGAGGTTCCATTTTCAATTAAATTTCCCATTTGAAATTATCAAAAATCCATTTTGCTTGTGTTGAAGTTATTATGACTGTTCTACATGCCGGCGGTAAGTTTGGCGGCGGCGGTTATAAAGTATCCGGGGGACTTCATGGTGTTGGTGCTTCGGTTGTAAATGCCCTTTCTGAGTTTACAGAAGTATATACTTCACTGTTAGTATTTCTCGATCTTTATTTTTATTTTTATTTTTATTTTTTCTTCGCTAATTGTTACTGTTTCTGTTTCAGAAACATTTGGATCTACGTCAAGATTTTGGTCACAAAAAAATTAAGTTTTTGTTCTGTGCAACAACCATTCATGAAGTGTTCCACATCCCAATTAGTTTATCAAAGTGAAAAGAGCCTTTGACAAACTAATTGAAACGTGGAGAAATAGAATCATGGATGTTACACCTGAAAAATGTGAAGGGGAATGCTTTTAAATCTCCATACTTATCCCGTTGCTCGGCATATTTTTTCGAATTCATTTGGTGTTAAATATCCAATGCTGCTATGGATCCGTTTGCGATTATACCAGCCTTCTATGTATTGAAATAAGGCCATTCTCACACTCTCAAAGCTTTCGTAATGTGTTTGATAGACTTCTTCTTTTTTGAGTGTTGCCTGAAACGATTCAATACAGGCATTGTCATAAGGACATCCTTTTCTACTGAATGATGGAACCATTTCGTATTTCTTTAGGCGTTCTTGGAACGCTTCACTTGTATATTGGGTACCTAAGTCTGTATGTACTATGAGTCCAGGATCAGGACTTTGGCCCTGTACGGCATTCTCTAATGCCTCCAGAACAATTTCTGTTGCCATCTTACGGGAGAACTTATGACCTACCACTTTTTTAGTGTGTAAATCTAGCACGGAGGCTAGATAGCACCAACCATGACGAAGTGTATGGATGTACGTAATATCGGCCACCCATTTCTCATTGATAGTTGTTGTTGTAAAATCTTGTGCTAGTACATTTTCACGTTCTACTACTGGTTCTTGTGTCGGTGTCGGACGGAACTTTTTTGTGGTGTTGGATTGAATGCCTGCTCTTTTCATAATGCGTTGAATTCGTTTGATCGTGCCTGTGTAGCCTTCTTGTTTGAGTACTTCAAAAATTTTGGGCGCACCATAACGCCCTTTGCTTTCTTGGTAGATGACACGAATTCTTTGAAGTAGCTGTTCATTGGCGACGTGATAGCTGTTTGGCTGCTTATGAAAAGATTGATAATATGTACTTTTAGGCATCTCTAAAACACGACACATCAGCTGTACTGGATGATGTTCGCTTTCCTTTGTAATATGGTCGATCAATTCTTCGTTATCTATTTTCGCGCGAATATGGTCATAGCCTTTTTTAAGATTTCAAGCTCCTGTTTTAATCGAAGATTTTCCTTTTGGATGGCTTCAACTTCCGCCACAGTTAATTCTTGTGTTCCTTCTATTGGTGAGTGTTGCTTAATCCATTTATAAATTGTCACTTCTGAAATACCATATTTGCTAGATAATTGACTGAACGGTGTACCTGAGCGATAAAGCTCAACTACTGTTTGTTTAAATTCTGAATTATATCGTTTTTGACTCATTGTTCGGACATCCTCTCGTTAGTTCAATATTAGTGACTTAACCAGATTGTGTCCATACATCTATACTACATTCACCTAAAGAGAATGAAGGTCATTACGTTCTTTCATGGTGTATGTTCCTTCAGGCGTTGCTCTCTATCTCCCTGCAACTGTATTCTCCTAGTCCTCTAGTTCTCTTTCCTACACTATAAATGCAAAGTATAAAATGAATAATAAACAAAGCACATACATAATTGGATGCACTTCTTTAGAACGCTTTTGTGCGACTAAACAAATTGGATAAAGAACAAAACCTAAACCAATCCCGATGACTACACTAGAAGTTAGAGGCATCATAATAATTGTTAAAAATGACGGAATCACAATTTCTAACTTAGTCCAGTTGATGCTACGGATTTCCATGGCCATTAGTGCACCTACAATAATTAATGCAGCTGATGTCACTTCCACTGAAATTACGTTAACAAGTGGTGAGAAGAATAAAGCAACGACAAAACAAGCTGCAATAACGACAGATGTAAAGCCTGTTTTTCCTCCTACAGCAATACCAGCAGAAGATTCAACACTTGTAGCAGGCGTTGATGTACCTAAAACAGCGCCAATTACACCCGCAGCCGAATCGGCAAGTAAGCCTTTACCGATATTCGGAATCCTATTGTCTTTCATCATGCCTGCTTGACTCGTTAGTCCAATTAATGCACCCGCTGTATCAAAGAAGGCTACAATTAAGAACGTAAAAATAACTGTCAGGATTTCTGGTGTGAAAATCTCATCTAAATGACCAAACACAACACCAAATGTCGGTTCAATACTCGGGATACTGCCAACAATCGATGCAGGCACATCGATTAATCCGAAAATCATACCAACAATCGTTGTAATAACCATTCCGTAGAAAATACCACCATTAATACCACGTACTAACATAATAATCGTAATAATAAGACCTAGAACAGCTAGTAGTGTCATCGGTGACGTTAAATCCCCAATCGACACAAATGTATCTGGATTACCGACCACAATGCCACCATTTTTTAACCCGACAAATGTGATAAAGAATCCAATACCCGAAGCGATCGCATATTTTAAATCGATTGGAATGATATTAATAATCTTCTCTCTGATTTTAAATAAACTTAATAGCATAAAAATAATGCCGGCAACAAAAACACCCGTTAAAGTGATTTGCCAATCAATGCCCATTCCAATACATACTGAGAAAGTAAAGAATGAGTTTAATCCCATACTCGGTGCAATAGCGATTGGGAAGTTCGCAAGTAAGCCCATCAGCAGTGTTCCGATAATTGCAGTAAGCGCAGTTGCAGTGAATACAGCCCCGTGATCCATTCCAGATTGACTTAGGATAATTGGATTGACGATTAAAATATAGGCGATCGATAAAAAGGTCGTAATCCCTGCGAGTGTTTCCGTTTTATAGGAAGTACCCCGTTCTGCAAATTGAAAAAAGTTTTTCATGTTGTAATCTCCTATTTGCTAAATTAAAGATTGAACGGGAATGATTCTAACTGTCATTTTAGAAATAATTCATTTATTTTCCTAGAATATAAAAAAAGCTTTGGCCACTAGTTGGCCAAAGCTTTTCTACAAAATGGAATAAAAATATATCATTAATTTCCCATTCCTTGTAGTCAGCTATTATCGGTAGCTGGTAGAAACTTTCAAGCCGTCTTCTTGAATTTATACAAGGTATATCTTTTCTTTTAAAAACAATAGGAGAATGATATCAAGTTTAATTTAAATCGTCAATAGTATAAATTGGAATACTTTTTTGTTTTATTAATATTACAATATTCAAAAAGAGCAAAAAGTTGAGAAGATACTAGGTTCATAAAAAAAATCAGTGAAACAGCTCGGCATAAAAGCTGGAAAAATCTACATTACTGCCCAGGAATCTGGTTATAACATGAGTGCTTTAACAACGGTAAGTTAGTTAAAACAAAAATAATTTCTTAACTAAAAGTGCGGTAGCAAAATACTAAGATTTTGCTAAATTCCAGCACTTAGGTTCTCTCCATGCAAAATATAAAGGCTTTTTCCTGCTAACTAATTTCGAATACTCATAAAAAAATTCATACGCTGTTTGGATATTAAATTTATTTAATTTTAAAATTGGAACTTCAATCTCGATATGTTTTGTTGCCTCACCATTTTCAGTCACTTCAAACATAGTAGTTTCAGTCTTATAACCATCTACTTTCTCAAAAAAATCATTAATCAGATAACCAATAAAAATAATATAACTGTAAATAAGTTCTTTAAATTTTTCTATTAAGCTATCTCTATTTTTCTTTTTATATACATCAGTAAATTCTGTAGATACAATAACTTCAATTACAGTGTTTTCAAAGTCAAATAAGAGTTCTATTACATCGCTGATATCTGAGATTTCATAACGAATCTATTAATCAGGTTTGCTTTTTAATTCAATTCATGGGAATCATTAAATCTTTGTTGCACGTCCTTTAATAAATTTTATGAAATTACTTCACATATCAATAATGATATATATACATAAAGTGTAAGTAGGCACATTAATGTGCCATAGTATAAAAAAAATACTTAAATTTGTACCATTAATAATTTTTATACCAAAAAGAGCCTATATGGGCTCTTTTGGTTTAAAAGGCATTATTTATTACAAACTAGCTGTTGCTCCACCATCAAGAATGAATTCTGAGCCAGTAGAAAAACTTGAATCATTAGATGCAAGGAATAAGACAAGTTTAGATACTTCTTCAGATTCCCCAAGTCTTTTTAACGGAGTTTTTTCGATAAGACTTTTAATTGCGTCTTCAGTTCCCGGGACATCAAGCATTGGAGTACGAATTGTTCCCGGATGGACTGAATTAACTCGAATACCATGTTTTGCAAAATCAAGGGCTGCAGCTTTAGTCATACCAGTGACAGCAAATTTAGAAGCCGAGTAAGCTATTGCTCCTTGTTGACTAAACAAACCACCAACAGAAGAGATGTTAATAATTGAACCTTCTTTTGTTTTACTCATAGACGGAAATACAGTCTTCATACCTAAGAATACGCTTACCTGATTAATATTAATAACTCTTCTATAGCTTTCTTCAGACATTTCTTGAGTTGGTTCGAAATAATTGATACCAGCATTGTTTACCAGTATATTAATAGATCCAAAAGTCGATTCTGTTTCATTAACTACGTTTTGCCAGTCGGATTCATTGGAAACATCGTGTTTAATAAATTTTGCATTTTCACCAAGTTCACTAGCTAATGCTTCTCCCGCTTCGCTATTAACATCCGTGATAACTACCTTAGCTCCCTCATTTAATAATGTCTGAGCATGAGCAGCCCCTTGACCACGTGCTCCCCCTGTTATAATTGCAACTTTACCATCTAATTTACCCATTCTGAATTTCTCCTCTCAAATTTAAATTCATATTCACTTATGTACAACATCTATTGTGAAAACTTAATATCTTCCATTAAATATAATTAAAAAGTCTCAAAATGGAGATATTATTTTTTCTAAACATTTCATTCATTCTTTCATTATTTAACTTTCAATTTTTCTTATAAGATTCAGTAATTGTTTCTTTTCATCTGTGGAAAGTTTTTGAAAATAATCTGTTTGAAATTCCTCCAGAACAGGAGTTAACTGTTCATAGATTTTCAATCCTTCCTCTGTAAGAGAAATATGATTCGTTTTCCAATCCTTTTCTTTTTTTACTAGATTTATTTGTTCTAGCTTTTTAAGAAGTTGTGTGATATTACCTTTTGTAACCAGTAACTTATCTGCCAGATCTTGTTGTGATAATTGTCCTGATTCAGCAATTCGACTGATTATGTCCATTTGAGCATTTGTAAGATTCCAACCCTTCAATAGCTGCGTTGTACCGGTTGTATTCTTTTTGTGTACTCTTACCAAACTGAACCAAAGTGAAGTGCTATATTTTGTATCCGTGCTAGTTTCCCTATTAAAAGGCTTATCAAACAATATTTACCCTCCTTTTAGTAATTTTTAGTGAACGATTCAGAAATTTTTATCACAATACATTTATGACCTAATATATGAGCCAAATCAATCCATATCAGTTTACAACTAAACTGAATTACAATTTAAGTTTATTTATAAACTGATAAAAAGTCAAGTATGTTCTGATAATGTTAAAAGTTTTCTCCAGAGCAAAAGGATAATCATATGGTTTATTCATTTTGTAATAAACTTGCACTCAGCAAACCATTGATATCATTGAGTTATACAAAACTAGTTAACAAAAAATTGCTAATAGGTACTAAAAAAAGGATCTTTGAAAGATCCTTTTTAAATATTTAATATAATAAACTAGAATAAATATGTATCAATTATTATTTAACAATAAGAACTTCGCTTTTTACTTTTTGGATAACATGATGGCTGACACTGCCCAGGAATACCTCTTTGAGTCCGCTTAGTCCCCGGCTTCCCATGATGATTAGATCTATATTGTTTTGTTCAGCAAATTCTTCAATTGTCTGTCCAGGATGTCCTTCTATTATAAGTTTCTGTCTTGTTTGGAATGGCTTTTAATTTTTCTTCTACTTCAAGCATGCTTTCCTTCGCTTTTTCAAGTTTCACATTACGCTCTAAAGGAAGAAGAGTAACTTCTGCTACTGTTAGTACATTTATTACTAACTTTTTATCTAGTTTTGCTAGCATTATTGCACGCTCCAATGCTTTCTTACTCATCTCTGAACCATCATATGCAACGACAGCTTTAGATATAGGTGATAACATAGTAAACACTCCTTTTATATGATTATTTACGTTAATAATGGACCCCCTTAGCAATAAGGTACTAAAGGGGCATTTAGAATTGATTTAGGTTCGTTATTTTATTGCTCAATTATTTTTTTTTTCAATTTCCCGTCTAACTACTGGCATTACTTTAGTTGCTAGTAATTCAATCGCACTTTCAACCTGGGAAACTGGCTGACAAATATCGAGTTGCATGATATAGCGATTATGTCCAAATAACTCATGTTGATAAAGTATCTTCTCAATGATTTCTTCAGGTCCTCCAACAGCAAGTGCATCTATTTTAGAAACAGCTGCTGCCAAGTGCTCTTTAGGAATATTTCTTCTCATCATCGTTCTAATATAATTAGAATAATATGGGTAAAATTCATTAACAGCTTGTTCTGCAGTCTTGCCAATATAGCCATGGCTTGTGATTGCAATTTTTAAATCCTCTTCTGCATGTCCTGCCGAAATTCCAGCTTGACGATAGGCTTCTACTAAAGGTTTTACATGAATAGGATTACCTCCTAAAATAGCGAGTGCCATTCCAAACCCAGCCTGTCCGGCCCGAACCGCACTTGCAGGGGTTCCCCCTACTCCTCTCCAAACAGGAATCTTATCTTGTTTTGGTCTAGGTGCAATCTCGCTATTATTTAGCGCCGAGCGAAACTTCCCTTGCCATGTAACACGTTCATTATTATTTAATTCTTGTAACAATTGTAACTTCTCTTCAAAAAGTTCATGATAATCATCTAAATTATAGCCAAAAAGAGGGAACGATTCGATAAATGCTCCTCTACCTGCCATTATTTCGGCACGCCCACCCGAAATTAAATCTAATGTCGAAAAGTCTTCAAATACTCTTACAGGATCTGCTGTGCCTAATACAGTAGTAGCACTTGCTAATTTAATATTTTTTGTTGCTTGTGCAATCGCTGCTAACACAACAGGTGTCGATGAAACCGCAAAATCCAAACGATGATGTTCTCCTAAACCAAAAATATCCAATCCAGCTTCATCCGCTACCTTTGCTGTCCCAATGACATTTTGTATACGCTCTTCTGCAGAAATAGTTTTTCCAGTAATAGGATCACGAATTAACTCTCCAAAAGTATAGATACCAAATTCAAACTTCTCTTGATTTGTCTTTCTCATAGGGTAATCCCCTTTCATTCATATAATTACTTTCCTTAAAATAAAATAGAGTCGAGCAAATATTGTCTAGCACCTGTTAGAGCTAGTAAGTGCTACAGCAGCTACAACTTTTGTTGCAAGACAGTATTCATATACATCTTTTCGTTCTCCTCCTTTAATAGAAGAAACGAAATTAGCGGGAGTCTGTGACCTTATTTTCCCTAGTCTACCGATTTTATTATGCTAAAAGACCTCGCGAGATCAGCAACCCTAATCTAAAACATCATTTTCAACGAACAAAAAGAAAGATACTACTTAATAAGATATTTCTAGCTATCTATGATTGCGATTAATTTATCCCAATTGTTGTTTTCTTTTTATGGTAGTGGCAACAGTCTGCACGACCATCATCGTTACATTAATTACAATCAGCCCCGCTATTGCAGCTGAGAAGCTATCCGTCGCATCGTGAATCCAGCCAAGAATAAGGGGGCCGGTTGCCCCAATCACATAGCCTACTGATTGGGTCATGGCAGACCAAGCAGCAGCTTCCTGAGGATTTTCGGTAGCGTCCAAAGGTAGTAGTATATTGAGAGAAAACAATCCGCCGGCGCCTAAACCAATAAAGAACGTTGCAATCAACGGTTCAAAGGAGCTCGCAAGCATCACAAGCCCGACCAGTTGCAACAGCGCTGAAACCGATAGCCAAAGGCGACGGGAAGGTAATTTGCGAAGCAAGATCGGCAGAACAAGGCTTACCGGAATCTGAACAACGACGAAAATCGTAAGTGCGCTTGCAGCGTAGGACTTACTATAGCCCATCCCTTGAATAATATCTGGCAACCAAGCTGTGAATGAATAGAATAGCATGGCCATTAAGCCGAACGTCAGTGTAAGAAGCCACGCTTTCTTATTTGTCCATGGCATTCTCGTCTTCGTGCCGGTGGAAGAGAGATGATCTTGCGGTCTAATATGCCGCATAACAAACAACCACCATAACAGCACTGCGATGAATGCGAGTACCCCCCATACCCCAAGAGCGCTCTGCCAAGAGTTCATACTATTCTGCATCGGCACGATCAAGCTCGAGCTTAGTGCTGCTCCCAGAGTAAGTGCAACCGTGTATATCGAAATCATCGAAGGCACATGCTTAGGAAAGTGGCGCTTGATAAATCCGGGAAGAAGCGGTCCTACAAATGCAATCCCTATACCCGCTATAAAAGCAGTAATTAACAAAAATGAGGTTGACTCCGTGAAGAACCTAAGAATAGTACCGACTCCGATAACAAGCAGCGACCATCCTAATACCCGCTCAATCCCCCATTTTCCGCTGAACTTTACGGCTACAGGAGCGAAAAGTCCCATGCAAAGAACCGGAATCGAGGTTAGCAAACTCGCTACGGAGGCGTTCATTCCTAAGTCGTTTCTAATCGTTTCGAGCAATGGTGCGATTGAGTTAATGGAAGGACGCAAGTTTAATGATGCAATAAATAAAGCTATTATCATTAGAATATATTTTGTTTTCATAAAAATTTCATAATCTCCTTAATACTGTTATTATAAATTTTGATTTAAAATTTACCATTTCGATAATCACTATAAGCCTGTTTAATCTCTTGCTCGGTGTTCATGACGAATGGGCCTCTTGCTACGACAGGCTCGTGAATCGGCTCGCCAGCATACAACATGACACGCATACTGCTTCGTGCTTCAATCTTTATTTCGCTCTGCTCAGCAGTTCCCGCAGATCCCATCCATAAAACCTGTCCTTGCTTCCCTATGATGCTATCGGACCCAAAGGATCCTTCACCTTCCAAAATATACAAAAACCCATTGTAGGATCCTGGAAGATCAAACTTGAAAGCTGCGCCTGGCTCCATATTGATTTCAGCCATCGTAATAGGAGCAATATTTACTGTATCTGTGGCCGTATCGCCGAGTGACCCGGAAAATAGACGGATTTCAGCCCCGTTCTCATGAATGACAGGCATATCGGCCTTCCGCAAATCTTGGTACCTGGAGGGTGACATCTTCTGTCCCGAAGGAATGTTCACCCACAATTGAAGAAGGTTTACTGTCTCGCCCTTTGCCGCATCCTCGAGGTGTTCAACGCCTCTACCCGCAGTCATCCATTGCGCGTCGCCTGCATGAAGCACACCTGTTCCATGCTTGCTATCATAATGGTTAAGGTTTCCATCAATCAAAAAAGTAACCGTCTCCATTCCACGATGAGGATGGATGCCAAACACTCCGCTGCGCATATGGTCATGTGCCATAAGCAGAAACGGATCATGCTCTTCCCAATGACCGGGTTCAACTATCATTGCCATTGTATGAATGTCGCTATTTCGTTGAAAATGAGGGGTGCGGACATTTTTTATGCCTCGACTAAATACATCTAGATTGGTCATCATAATCTTCCTTTCGTAAATTATTTATTAACTAACTAATAAAGCTGTTAGGCGGTGTCGATTCATTATGCAACGAATCGAATGATTTATGAAGTAGGCACAATATTGATACCGGGTTTCTTCAAAGTAACTTTGGGGTTAGCAAGCTTCTGGAGGCTGGAGGCTCTTTACACATTGAGTCGAATCGTATTAATATTGAAACTAGGCTACAACAGGTTAGTCAACAGACTGGAGGATCAAAAAATGGATGAAAAACCGGATAATTGTAAAGTCGCGACAACGTTGGATATGATTGTAGGCAAGTGGAAAATCGCGATCATGCTCCATTTGCTTCATAACGGGACGATGAGGTTTAATGAATTACAAAAAGTAATGCCCAGCGTTACTAAAAAAGTGCTCACCTCCCACTTGAGAGAGTTGGAGGAAGAGGGAATAATTCTGCGGGTACCTTACCCTCAGGTCCCTCCGAAGGTTGAATATTCGATGACCAAATACGGGGAGTCGCTCCAAATGATTCTTGATTTGATGCATGACTGGGGAGTGTCTCATTTGGCACAAAAGCAACGGCAGCAATCGCGACAACTCTTCGAGATTGACAAAGGTTAACATTTGTCACTTACTTTTAATACAGGAGGGGCTGCATTGAGCAGCCCCTCCGCCACGTGTTTTGGCAGGAGTGTGCAGAGGTTTATTCGGTCATAACAATCTCGATTAGCCTTCACATTTTTTATTCTATATTATAAAAAAAGGGTTGGAGCATAAAACAGAATTTCTTCTGCAATATGCTCCAACCTCTTTCAATTAACTTATGCCAGAGAACATTTAATCTTCATTGCAGAAGAATCGAAATTATCTCACACTTGTTATTTCTTAATCAAATCAACAAATGTGTCGATGACTGATTGAAGGAATTGAACAGTTCCTTCATTATTAATTTTTCCATTTTCATCTAATAAACTAGCTGAATTGGAGATATAAGCTTCGGGATGTTGTACCACAGGCATATTTACTGCCGATAGTATTTGGCGTAAATGGTGATTAGCGCCAAATCCACCCAAATTTCCTGGAGATTGACTAATAATAGCTGCTGGTTTGCCGTTCCATACATTATCCGTCTTAGGACGAGAACCAATATCCAGTGCATTGCTTATTACTGCAGGTACTGAGCGGTTATATTCAGGCGTTACAAATAAAACAGCATCAATATCCTTCATGATGTTACGAAAAGCAGTGTATTCTTCTCGCACATTGTTTTCATTGTCATCATCTTGATTATAGAAAGGTAAATTTCCGATTTCGATTAATTCACCTTCATATCCTTCAGGGAATAAAGCTGCAACATTAGTCGCAATTTTTTTAGAAAAAGACTCTTTTCGGAGACTACCAACCAAAATACCGATTTTTATCATTTTAATTCATCCTTTCACTACATATTGTTTTGTAATTAAGCCCTTATTAATGTTAACAAATACCAATTATTGGACCTTTTTTTATTTTCTGAAATTAAATGATGTATAATCATTTAATACTTGAACTCAATTTATATTTTGCTAACTTTTCATATAACACAGACCTGCTAATTCCTAACATTTTTGCTGCTTTTGTCTTATTTCCATTGGTTTTTATTAATACTTGTTTAATCATTTCCTGTTCTGTTAATTGACGAGCATCTTCAAGAAAGTTGTTCTCTTGTTCGGTAAAAGAAGTATTCAATTGAATCGTTTGTCCTGTCATTCCCCTGTGTATCTCGATTTCATATGGACTATTTTTTTGAATATAATAAGGTAAATCTTCTTTCTGAATGATCTGATTATCAGTCATGGTCATAGCACTTTCTATTACGTTTCCTAATTCTCTAATATTTCCTGGCCATCTATAATTAGTGAGAATTTCTTTTACAGCTGGAGTCACCCCGACAATACTCGTTCCCAGAAACTCGTTTAGTTCCCTCAAATACCTTTTCGTATGAACCAATATATCGTTTTTTCGTTCTCTTAGAGGAGGAATATCAATGGTTATCACATTTAAGCGATAATACAAGTCCTCTCGAAACTCACCATTTATAATCATTTCTTCTAAATTTCGATGCGTGGCTGCAATAATCCGAACATCTACATGAATTTGTTTCATCCCACCTACACGGTAAAACCCACCTTCTTGCAACACTCTTAATAATTTTGCTTGGAGAGAAGGAGCCATATCCCCAATTTCATCAAGGAATAAGGTTCCTCCATTTGCCAAGTCAAATTTACCAATTTTCCCACCCTTTTCTGCACCAGTAAAGGCACCAGTTTCATAACCAAAAAATTCTGACTCAAGCAGATGTTCTGGGATAGCTGCACAGTTTACCGAAACAAAAGGATAATCTTTTCGAGCGCTTGCATAGTGGCTAGCCTGTGCAAATAGTTCCTTACCGGTACCACTTTCTCCTCTTATGAGAATAGTTGAACGGCCATTAGCAGCTTTTAGTGCATGGCGAATGGTTTTTTTCATTCCTTTGTTTTCAGTAATAATTTTGTTAAACGTTATAAGGGATTCATTCTTTAATAGTTCATTTTTCCTCTTAATGTTATTTAAATTTTCAAAACGATTGATACTCTCAAGAATTTCATTCATTTTATTTGAAAAATCATAGTTCATCATATTTTCACGTGCTTTATTTATTCCATTATAAATAATCCTACTTATTGCACCTAAAACATGACCATCCTCTACAACAGGGATATTTTGGACAATACAAAGAACTCCATTACAATTGATTGCTCTACTAGGTTCAGCAACTTCAGTCTCGATTACTTTTTCTAATTTCAACATTGGGAGAACGTCTTGTACGGGAAAACCTAAAATTTCGTCATTTTCAAGCTGAAACAAATCTGGTATTTTATGATTAAAAGAAATGATTTCTCCTAATTCATTAACTATGATGATCCCATCTTGTAGTTGTTCATATATAATATCGACCGTTTTTTGCAAGCCTTTTATTAACTTTGTTTCTTTTATTTTTCCTAAAGCAAAATCATTCTGCAACAAATGATGGTCCTTAGGTACGGTCGATTTTGGCTCCAACTGTAATATTATACGCTCTTGCCCTGCATCATTTCGATGAATGAAATTTAACGAAGTAGAAAGCTGTGGCAATGAGGTACTTAAAAGTGACATATTCATTCTTGAATCATTCTTTTCTGGAAAATTAAAGATACTAGCATTGACTATTACTATAATTTCTTCTGTATTTATTTTAAAGGCACCTCGATAATTTAAATAGACTGCTTGTTCCAATTGGATGCTTGAACAATTTATCTTTGTTTTATAACTCATTAGGTCCTTCATCTTAATTAACCCTACTAGTTGTTTTTCATCATCTACCACGAAAAAAGAGCACACATTGTTGTCTAATACATCATTCTTAATATCATCATATTTGGTCTCGAATACAGTAGAGTTCTCAAATTTTGTTACATACTGCTTAATTTTCGTTTCAAGTGATATATTTTTTAAAAGTTCATTATAAAGTACTTCTCTGGTAAAAACACCAATTAATTGTTTATTATCGTCTATAACTGGCACCATTTCGCAACCGGTCTCATTTAAGAGTTTTATTGTGTTAAAGAAACTGTCTGACAACTTCAGAGAAGATTGTGTAATAATATTTTCTAAAATCTTTAAGCCCTCCCTCAAATAAAGAATACTACATGTAAAGATTATCCACCTTATTTTCGGAAAAATCTGTTTTCTAAATACTATAACACGAATTCATATTGTTTGAACTAATCTATATACCTTTTGCTTTATACTGAATCTCACTTCCTATTATAAATTTAAGATAGGAAGTGGTCTCAAAGTTCGGAGGTATCCATAAGGTTTTTCAACTCTTTTTAAATCTTTTAAACCATATAATATGTATGGATATCCAGACAAATATGGTAAAATATTGTTTTTTGAAAGAATGAAATTAATCCTGTGGCATAAGTACCAAAAGATTAATTTCATTTGAATATTATACCAGCATTTGGTGAAATTCTTCTACGATTACAACATTACATAACAATAAAGAACTATATAAAACCTGCAATTAACAATCTGTGAACATTGACTTTCCCGTACTATTTGAACCATTTTCTGATAGACAGCCAAATACCCCTTATTTAAATAGAAGCTTCTATACGGTTTACTTTCATGTACCAATCATGAGGTCAGCTTGTGCTTATACCAGCCAACGTATGATACTTTCCATTTACGTAAAGAAGAGGTTCCTTATCTTCAAGATGAATATTGGTTACTTTTCCAATAAACAAAATATGATCTCCTTCAACATGCTCCGTGGATACTTCGCAAACCACCTGTGCGCACGCACCTGCCAAAACTGGTTTGCCATCAAGACGATCAAAAACAACTTCACGAGGTTCCTTGATCTGTCCTGCAAAATACATCGATAGTTCTTGTTGATCTGCAGCCAAAATATTCACGGTAAAATTTTGGCTTTCCTTGATTTTATTTAGTATTGTTGCCTCTTCTCTAATTGAAATGACAACAAGCTTTGGATCAAGGGACACAGACATGAAGGCATTTGCCGTCATACCATGTATATCACCGTTATGTTCTACTGTAATCACTGTTACCCCTGTTGCAAAACTTCCCATTGCCGTTCGAAATTGACGATCATTCATCTTTATGAACCTCCCGAAAATATTTTTATTATAGTAAGAATATTAGAATTGCTCGCTTTGCTTTTCGAAATTCTCCATCACGCGCAGGACTCATCTTTATGAAATTCATCATTTAATAAATCTTACGTTTTTACGATTTGTGTCCAATCTGCAAATATAAACACATGATTTCTTTTTTAGTATGCTGCCCATTCACGAAGTTCAAGCCTTACAGCTCCCTCAATAACAAGTGGATCATTTTCTGCCAATTGTTTAGCTTCTTCAAAGCTTTCTGCAATATATATTACCATTCCACCAAGTCCATCTGTAAAAGGACCTTTTTTAAAAATTTTTTGGTTCACAGTTTGTTCTTCCAAATAGCCACGATGGTTTGCATGATACTCTTGCATTAATTCCTGCTTTTCGGTAATTAAAAATGCAGCAAAATACGCCATAATCCTTTTCCTCTTTTCTGATTATTGAG
This sequence comes from Psychrobacillus sp. NPDC096426, assembly GCF_044762745.1. Taxonomy (NCBI): domain Bacteria; kingdom Bacillati; phylum Bacillota; class Bacilli; order Caryophanales; family Bacillaceae; genus Psychrobacillus; species Psychrobacillus sp. NPDC096426. The sequence continues at coordinate 19,471 of NZ_JBIWEX010000004.1, forward strand.
ATAATTATTATTATACTTTTTTGTTATTTGTTTAATTTCTTTTCCAATTCGTCTAAGGGTTTAATTATTTATTGAGGCAATAATATCATCCCTCAATCAAAAAACTTTACAAGTTATACCAATGGTACATTCGGTCCTTGACCACAAAGTATACGGCCATATAACTCTAAATTTGTCGTTAGAGTCATCACCGCATGCACGTTACTAGCACGGATATCGGTGGCAATAAGATTTAATGGGTTATTTTCGCTAACCGCACTTCCTCCACCTGCTGTCATTAAAATTTCAATTGCTTCTTGACAAGTTCGTACAACTAGAGCGCAATCCATCCGTACACGAGCACGATTCTCAATTTCCATGTATTCCCCGCTTTTTGCCCAATTATCAATATCTTCAGCAGCACGATAAGCATGTAGCAATGCTGTATCAATTTTCATTGAAGCTTCTGCCACTTGAAGATGAGTAACGGGTGCTTCCGCTTGTTTATCATACGGTGTGTATGTGATTCGGCGGTTCGGAAGTTTTTCCATAAAATGCTCCATTGCCGCCTTTGCAAGTCCTAACGCAGGTCCAGTCATAATAATTGCAGATACCGGAATAAAAGCAGATCGGTATAAAGATTGATCACTTAAATGCTCGGATTTATAAATACCTTCAATGCCCTTACCAAGCGAAGAAATTCTTTCATCAGGCACAAAAATATTTTGTACGGTAACCGTGTTACTTCCCGTTCCTCTCATACTCACCGTAAACCAATCGTCTTTAATTTGAACCTCTGACTTTGGTATTAATGCAACTCCAGCAGGGTCTATTATTTCTCCCTTCTCATCTACTAATGGGATCCCAAGGAAAAAGTAATCTGCATGCCATGATCCGGAAGCAAACCCCCAAAGAGCGTCTTCAATTAGAAATCCACCTTCTACCCTTTTTACACTTGCCTTCCTTGGATCAAGTACTCCACAAACACGTGCTTTTTTCTCAGGCTCAAATAATACACGATGTACCTCTTCCGTAAACAGTACAGATGTAAACCAATTACACACATTAGTTAAAGTTAAGACCCATGAAGTAGAACCACAACCGCGACCTATTTCTGCAATCACATCGACATAATGTCGAAAATCTAATTGTTGTCCACCGTACTCTTTTGGAATGGTTAAGTGAAAAAGACCAGCTGCTTCCAATTCATCAATTGTTTCTTGAGAGATTCTCCTCGTCTGTTGTACTTCTTGCGACCGTTCACGTAATTTTGGAACAAGCTCCTTCGCTTTTTTCATCATGTTTTCGTATGCAACTGCGCTATCAACTGTACCAATAGTATCTACACTCATTGTTTAGCCTCCAATTATGTTTTTATCGTTCCTTCATTAATACCCTAGTAAAAGATATAATCTATTATTTAACTAAATCAAATCCAAAGGGAGTGCTCCATTTAGATAGCATTTCATCTGGATTCCATGCTTTTGGTCTTTGCGGATAATCTTCATGCCACGGTCTTGGTTCAATGTATCCCAATTCCATATTATAAGTATCAATACCGAAAGTTAATTCTACTAGGTTGCCATCTGGGTCATGGTGATACGATGAAATTGGATGCCCCGCTCCATGACGTGTTGGACCCCAAAGAATAGGGATGTTTTTCTTTGCTAAAAGATCATGTGCTCGTGCCATATGATTCCAATCCTCTAGTTCAAATGCAAGATGGTGCATTTTTTTATGATCCGATACTACGAAATTTAATACATGGAAATAAGAGTTACATGTCATGAATGTAATAACATTTTCAACCCAGTCCGTGATATGGAATCCCATAATATCTCGATAAAAACCTATTGCACGTTGTTGTTCTTCTAGTGGAAATTGAAATGAAACATGGTTAAAATTAAACGGAACAATTCCTGTTTGCTTAAATCCAACACCGCTATATTCCATCTCTTCATAAAGTTGTACCATATTACCAACTACATCGGTAAACTCCAAAAGTTCGGAAATACCCGGATGAACATTTGATTTTATTTCAGAAGTAATACCATGACGAGCTAATTGCTCTGCCGCTTCTTTTAATGATGAATCTTTACTTAATTGGAATCCCATTCTCATACAACCTGGATGATCAGAAGGAGTCAGGACAATATTATGATGGTCAATCGAACTGCTCAAGTAAGCGCTTCCATTACTTGCCTCTGTAATAACTGATAAACCCATGATGTCCTTATAGTAATTAATCATTGGTTCGGTATTTTTTACACCAAGTTGTACATAGCCAAGTTTTACAAGTTTCATTTTTCTATCCCCTTTTTTATAAAATTTATTAAAGTTAATAAAATCAATAGTTAAAAATAGAATTAAAATATTTTTAACTATTGTTTTACTGAATTTATCGATTGCTAGAATTTCCAACAATCAAATTCTCTTGAACACCTAAATCAATTAACCCATCAGCGCTTTTAATTTCACAGCGAATTCTATCTCCATCCTTTAAATAGTGGACATTATCTTTTTGGTTGTCTTTAAATATCTCCGCTTTTTTTTCTGGAAATTCAGACATTTTCTGAATTAATTCTCCTGATAATTGAACTGCTACACCACCGGGTGTCCCCGTCATAATAAGATCGCCAGGTGACAAATCCATAAGACCAGATAATTCTGTTAATGTTTCCGTTGGCTTATAAATTAACTGTTTTGTATTGGCAGATTGCCGTAGTTCCTCGTTTACCCAAAGTTTAAGTTCAAGATTTGAAATTCTAGGAATATCGTCTCTGTCTAAGATATAAAGATACGGTCCAACAGGACAAAATGTTCGGTAACTTTTCCCTTTAAATAAATCCTGCGGAATTTGAATATCTCTTGCTGATACGTCATTCGTAATGACCAACCCAGCCACATAATCGTATAAATTGTTCTCTGTAACCTCAATGGAATGTGTAATTTCTGTTTTAATTACTAATCCTAGTTCTATTTCATAGTCTAGCAATTCTACATGTTCAGGACGAATTACACGATCATTTGGTCCACATAAAGAGCTGTCGGCCTTCGAAAAGATTAAGTTAAAGGTTGGTTTTTCAGACGAACCAGCCTCAGCACGATGAGAAGAGTAGTTTAGTCCTTGGCAAACAATTTGAGCAGGTCTAGTAATTGGACTTAAGATTTGTAGATTGTTAATAGAAATACCTGTGTCAATATCTGAAACAGCAATTTCCCTCGCTTTGTCTACTCCATTTTTTAAGAATGCTGCAAGGGAATCAAATGTACCAGAAACGGGGATAACATTATCCCCTTTTACAACTCCCCAACCAGATGTTTGATTTTCTTCGTAACGAACTACAGGAAAACCCATAATTTTCCGCCTCCATTTTATGTTTATCCTATCTAAGTAAGAAAGATCTATCATGGTTAAAAGCATTTGAACTTTCATCCAGGATAACTTAATAGATGCAATTTGTGTGCCAATTATTTTGCGCAATGTAAACCCTTTCAAATCGAATCCTAACGAAAATTTAGTTTTTAACCTTAAGTGTAGGGTTGTATTAAGATTCAGACAAGATGTCCGGTTTTACCTACAAGCGTTGTATTTAAGGCTAATGAAGTTGTGTCCATTAATTTTATAAACCTCTTTTTGAATAGTTGTACACTTCCAGGCGGGTTTAATTCTAAATCTTGATAATAAAATGCAACATCTACGATAGAAAGAAGTCTTATACCCATTCTATTTCAGCTTTTACAGTCCATTAAACTTCTAGAATTAGTAATTCAGGATTTTCAAGTAAACGTTTTATCAAATTAATGAAGTTTTGAGCAGTTGATCCATCAATTAAGCGATGATCAAAACTTAGTGAAAGATTCATAATCTGAGCAACAAAAATTTCTCCACTTTTTACAACAGGCTTTTCAGTAATTCTTCCAATACCTAATATAGCTACTTCTGGGTAGTTGATAATTGGAGTAAAGAACATTCCCCCAGCAGACCCAATATTCGTAATGGTTATAGTACTTCCCCTTTGTTCATTTGGTACCAATTTTCCTTGACGCCCACGCAAGGCAAGATCTTTAATTTCTTCTGCGAGTTTCCATATATTCTTCCGGTCAGCTTCCTTCACAACAGGCACGATTAATCCATTTTTCGTATCTGTGGCAATCCCAATATGATAATATTTTTTATAGATTATTTCATTCCTTTCGTCGTCAATGGATGAGTTCAGTGTCGGAAACTCGCGACAGGCGGAAATCAAAGCTTTTGTGATAAAAGGCAAATATGTTAATTTAACACCCTTAGTATCAGCAAATATTTCATTTGCTTTTTTTCGAAGGGCTACAAGTTCGGTCACGTCAATTTCATCCATGATCGTAACATGTGGTGCTGTATGTTTAGACTTAACCATCGCCTGTGAGATAACTTTTCGTATGCCTATAATAGGAACACGTTCTTCATGTGCTTCATTAATTGAACCTTTATCCTCCTTATAAATGGTTTGACTCTTTTCTTCATTGATTGATAGTGACTTTTCCTTGGTAACATCTAGTTTCTCTTCCGATGCATAAGCCAGAATATCTTCCCGAGTAATACGTCCATTCTTACCTGTCCCTATGATTTCAAGTAAAGAAACCTTCTTTTCACGTGCTAGCTTCCGAACACTTGGAGTAGCTAACACATCTCGCTTAGCAATGGTTTGTGTATCTACAGCTTTTTCAGTAATAGTAGAAATGATTGGTCGCGCGGCAACTGCTACATTACCTCCTGACATAGATGTATTAATTGAGGCTTTTTCAACATTTTTTGCTACGTTTGATCCTACGCCACAGTCGATCGAACTGTTACCACTCTCTGCTTCTACTTCAAATACGAGAATGACATCATTCACGGTACAAACTGTTCCTTCAGGTACTTTGATTTCTAAGATTTTCCCACTAACAGGGGATGTTAATTCTACAACTGATTTATCATTTTGTATTTCTACAATCGTTTGATCTTCTGTTACTGCTTCCCCTTCTTTCACCAACCAATTCACAATTTCGCCTTCGTGTATCCCTTCACCAAGCTCAGGTAGTTTATATTCAAATCTATCCATTTTAATTTCCCTTCTTTTTAAATAGGTTGTGTATTGAGTTCGAAACTTTAGTAGGCTGCGAGTTTATCATTTACAGCGACATTGATATCAATCACGGCAACGGTGTTATTTAATAAAAGAACAAATTGGTTATACATTTTTCTATCCCTTTGTTCACTTACATGAATAGATAATAGTTTGCATTCAATTTTAAAGGATAAATTAAAAGTCTTTAGCTTCTTGCTCATCCTTTTTTGTTGGTCAAGGAACCCCATACTAGAAGTTCATCACTTTATTCACATACTCTATGATTCTAGAAGAAGTCGGAATCCATGCATCCTCAATAACTGCAAATGGATACACAGTATCTGGTGGGGCTACACGTAACACAGGAGCTTCTAAATAAAGCATGGCTTCTTCATTAATCTGAGCGATTACTTCTGCTGCCACTCCAGCCGTTTTTTGTGCCTCCTGTACCACAAGTGCACGGTTTGTCTTTTGTATAGATTTAACGATTGTTTCTATATCAATTGGGTTAATGGTACGTAAGTCGATCACTTCAACTTTAATGCCCTGTTCTTCCACAATTTTCTCTGCAGCATCTAGGGCTGTATGCACCATGGCACCATAAGTAATAATGGTTACATCCTCACCCTCTCGGACTACCTTTGCCTCGCCAATCGGGACTGTGTACTCACCGATTGGAACGGCAGACCTAAAAGTACGATATAGTTTCATATGCTCCAAAAAAATCACCGGATCATTATCGCGTATGGCGGAAATTAGTAACCCCTTAGCATCATATGGATTAGATGGGATCACAACCTTTACCCCAGGTGTTTGTAACATCATACCTTCAAAACTATCTGCATGATTCTCTGGAGTTTTAACGCCTCCCCCAAAGGGCGATCTAAACGTAATGGGACTATGAAATCGTCCTCCTGACCTGAATCGCATTCGGGCTGCCTGATTGGCAATCGAATCGATTGCCTCGAACATAAAACCAAAAAACTGAATTTCAGCTACTGGACGAAATCCTTGTAGTCCGAGTCCGATGGCTAATCCACCTATCCCTGATTCTGCTAGCGGAGTATCAAACACTCTGTGTTCTCCGAATGTCTCCTGCAAACCTTCTGTCGCACGAAAAACCCCTCCATTATGACCGACATCTTCCCCAAAAATTAGAACATTTTCATCGCGTTCAAGCTCAATTTTCATTGCATCATTAATAGCTTGAATCATAGTCATTTGCACTGTATTAGCTGTTGTTATTTGCGTCATCTCAATTTCCCTCCATTGCGATAAACTCTGCTTTTTGTATTTCTAAGTGATGAGGGGTTTTCTCGAACATTGAGTCTATTAATGTAGAAATTGTCATATTTGGTGTCTCATCTGCTATTTTGATTCCTTCTGCAATAGCCTTTTTTGCTTCCTCTATCACCAGTTCTTCTTCTATTTCGTTCCATAAACCCTTTTTAGTCAAATACTTTCTAAAGCGAATTAATGGATCCTTTTGTTTCCATTCATCTTCCTCTTCTTTATTACGATATCTTTTCGGGTCATCACCTGCCATTGTATGAGCACCGTAACGATAAGTTATCGCTTCAATCAACGTTGGTCCTTCTCCATTCCTCGCCCTTTCAGCTGCATCCGATACAGCTCTATGAACCGCGAGAACATCCATACCATCAACCTGTATTCCTCTTATTCCGGCAGCAACTGCTTTTTGTGCAAGAGTTTCTGCTGCTGTTTGTTTATTTATAGGAACTGATATGGCATATTGATTATTTTGTACAAAAAAGATTGCTGGTACTTTATAGGCACCTGCGAAATTAATACCTTCGTAAAAGTCTCCTTGAGATGTACCACCATCCCCAATATAAGCGATGGCCACATTCTTTTTATTTTTAAGCTTAAAACCTAATGCGACACCTGCTGCTTGAATGATTTGAGCCCCAATAATAATTTGCGGCATCAAGACATTAACACCTTCCGGAATTTGTCCCCCATGTTGATGACCTCTTGAATAGAGAAATGATTGATAAAGAGGTAGACCATGCCAAACAATTTGTGGAATATCACGATAACTTCCTAAGATAAAGTCCTCAATAGAGAGGGCATCTTCACTACCAATCATGCTAGCTTCTTGACCAGAGACCGGAGCCCATAGCCCCAATCGTCCCTGGCGGTTTAACTTAATTGCCCGTTCATCCCAAATTCGAGTAAATACCATTTTTTTCATAAGTCCTATCAATCTTTCGTTGGATAGTTGTGGGACAAGATCATGATTTATAATCTCCCCATCCTTATCTAATATTGAAAGAACCTTAGAATAATCCGAATATACTTGTACTGTTGTTTGACTCATTTAGTACCCCTCCCGTATTTTTACATTCAATAGATTACGACTAACATGTTTTAGATTGATATGTTGACCGGCAACAATTAATTACCAATTTCATACAATAACTCAAGAAGCAATCACCATGTTACTTTATACTAATGCAAATTCCATGCCAATTTAATATTGATGGATGTTTCTCTATTCTAATGTGTTTTTCAATTTGTAAGTTTGTCTTTCAAATATCTGAAGTGTAAGGTAAAACAGACAACTAAGAAATCACCTACGGTTAGTCACATGAAATGTTCATCTAAGAAAAATTTCTTTAAAAATAGAAGAAATACTCTTTTGGAAATAGCCAGGTTAGTATTAGTAAGGTTTAAAATAAATGCATATTTTTATATGGATACCAACGCTAAGAATGGAATGTAGATGTATGAGTCGGATAATATAGCCAACCCCTACATATACAGGCCTGTAATTTTATGAAAAATCTATTTTTAGAGGGGCAATACGAACCTGGGGAAAGAATTAATAGACGGGCGTCAGGATATCAAGCTTCTGGGAGAAAACTCCATTTGCCGAGCAGTTAGATATATTGATTGTAGAGGCTTTGCGAGATGCAAAAGATAGAAATATTGAAGGTTCTGTGGGAAATGTAATGGATCAAATGAATATGGCAAATGAAAGATTGTGTTAATACAGACAGCCCTATCGAATAAATAATTATGTTGCTGATTTAGAAAAAAATATAATTAGTATAACTCATAGAGCCTCGCATATAGGTGCGTATGCTTTTATTCCTCATGACCAAGCAGATCCTGGATGCATGAGAGTGGCATTCCTTTCTTCGCCAAATGAGCTGCGAAGGTATGTCGCAATGTATGGGAAGTCAATTTCATCTCTAACTGCTCTCCATACTGTACTAACTTTTTTTTGGACAGTCCGTGGACAAATTATCGCTTGTACACCATACTCTTCTATAATAAGAAAAGACCGGTAGGGCCTCCCGAGTTGCCGTATCATATCCATGTGTGACGTGCCAAGGTCTCTGACTCCAGAGAGGTTTTATCCTTCTTGCCTTTAACGATGGATAAAATGTAGCTTTCTGCCGTGCTTAAAGCATCAGCCCTCTCGATTTACTAACATTATGGAGCTCAATCCCTTCAACCATTTGGCTTTAACCCGCCACCTAACTGTCTACGCTTAAAGGCTAATGTTACCATTAGCCCTCCAAGACTCGCTACGAGTGAATGGCTAGTTCTTTCTCGACGGGAATCCCACCCGCTATATGATACGACCTAGGCTCGGCCGCACAAGCACCACGTTAGTTGAAGCAGTAGTGGAGTTTTTTCAACATTACTTATACTTCTCCTCCGAATATATAAGAGAGGAATACAACAAACAAAACACCCAACGAAATAGAAATTAACGAAATATATTTAATAACCCCTTTTTCTTTCTTAATGATAGCGATAATTCCAAATGTTATGCCTATTAAATAGATCCCAAAACCGATTGGTATGGCTATCATAGACCACTTTCCAAAAGTTATATTGATAGGTGGAAAAATCATGTAAGCAATAAAAATCCCAACGACAATTAGAATGATAGAGTACTTACTATACTTCATTTCCAATTTTCATATCCCCCTTATTGAACAAGTTGATATTATGGTGTTTTCTTATATTTTCTAATAGGAATCATAATTATCAATAAAATAAGTAAAACCGAAAACAGAGAAACAACGAATTTGTTTGCTTCATTAAGCTCACCAAATAAATAAACTAATATGTTTGCAAATGATGGCATACCAATCCATTCTAAAAACGGTACCACAAGAAACACGCCAACTATCATGCCACTTAAAAAATATAGAATATAATTTATTTTACTCATATAGATTTGACCCTCCTCTATACCTATTAGTGGAATTTCCCATAAAACAACTACTTCGACATTCTTCCAATAATACCTCCTCGTTGAGCTAAACTGATTTGTTTAGTTCAATAAATGTTCTTGTGGTACCCTAATCATTTCGTTATACATCAAGCCTACATAGAATATTTTATGATTCATATTAATTTCTCAAACCTGCCCCTTTAGTTGAATAAGAATAAAGGCTGTCTACTGACAACCCTGTTTGCTAAAGCACCCGTCTGCTTAAGATGATTTTTTTTCTTCTTTCTTCTTTTTCCTCCTGTAAAAAAAACGCCATATATAAAAGATAGTCCAAAACGCCAATAAAGCAAGATACTGATAATTTCCTTCACCATAATATATAATGATGGTTCCTATTATAAACGTTGGTACAGCCAAATAAACCCACATTCTGTCTTCCTTGTTTTTAAACATATACTTCCACCCCTCGTTTATAACTTTCTTAAACTAACCTGCTGCATTAGTCCAATAAGAAAAAGCTACCCTTACAGGCAGCCACATGTTTATCTAAAGCACCCGTTTGTTTAAGTAGAATCCTTCACAAACTTTATTATCATGTGATTCAGATAATTTTAATTGTTTAATTCGTAGAATTTTAAAACTATCATTCACATATATTGATTGATTGTTGTTGATTAGGATGTCGATCACCGAATCATTCAACAAACGAAACGAGCATATTAGAGCCATGAATCGCCGAAATAAATTCCTCGAATACACCAAATGGTATGCATCAAAAAGAGAACTTACTTTCTCCATAGCAATGGGCGGGACAGTCCCTCTCATTTTTAATCCACTCCTAATGCGTCCCATTCTTTCATGAATTCAGCTATTGATTTCTCGACTTCCTCTTCACTCGGAATATGGCTGAGTATATCCTCTTGTGTATAAGCTTTACCGCCCTTCACGATGGTATGGATATCCTTTGTATTTTTAATATTATCTAATGGATTGTCGTTTAAAATAATAAAATCAGCAAAATATCCCTCTTTAATTACACCAATATCATCCAGATTGATAGATTTTGCCGCATTCACTGTCGCTGCTTTTAAAGCTTCAATTTCAGTAAATCCAATCTCCACAAATATTTCTAGTTCACGGTGTAAAGCCATTCCTGGGTATGTATACAATAAGCCTGGACTATCCGTACCAGCAACAACCGTTCCTCCCATATCAAAATATGTTTTTGCAACAGCTTTCGTTAAATTGTTTACAATGGTGGTCCTTAGCGTTATAGCCTCTAAATATTCTGTATTTTTTTTCCATTCTTGCATCAGATAATTTCTACTTTCAATAGACTGCATTACAGGATTACTCGGTGACCAAAGGGCAGGATATTTCATAGGTTGATCAAAAACAACAATAGTTGGGCAAAGCTTTACATTGGATTCAAGCATTTTCACACAAAGTTCTTTGATTTTCTCTTGATCTGGCTCATTCCAATTAATATGACTCCACTTCTCTTGGTCTACAAATGGATTCCAGTCTTTGTAAATTTCTTGTGCAAATCCAGATGCATGTTCAATCCAATTAACTCCCAACTCAACTGCATCTATGGCTGTTAGTTCCTTTGAGTTCAATAAGTCACAGGCTACTTCTAGTTTGTACTTCTTCGCCTCATCTGTAACTGCTTCCATAACCTCTCTTTTTATCCATCCATAAAGTTTAATAAAATTCGCTCCCGCTTCTACTTGTCTTCGAACTTCTTTCCTCGCTTCTTCTGGATCGTCTGTTACGAAATTACCGTAGCTAGTTGGACCCCATAGTCCAGGTGTACCATCAATCATTCTATCTGATGCGTATATTCTTGGAGTCGGTGCATGATCAGGTTTTTCAATTAAATTTTTAAGTAACATGACATTACCTGCGGCATTCCGCACTGTCGTTACACCTGATGCAACAAAATGGGCTGCGTATCCCTCATTAATATGACAATGCATATCGATTAAGCCTGGGATAATATATTTACCCTCAGCATCAACAGTAGCCAACCCTTCTGGTAACACATCATCTCTTGTAAATATTCTTTTTACCATATTTCTCTCTACTTCAATTGAACCTACATAAGAACCTCCATTTTCCACATCAATAATGGTTCCATTTTTAATAACAAAATTTCTCATTTTTTTACCTCCTGAAATTTATCATTTTATTTTTTATGATTAATCGTGTAGTAGATTTTTGAAGAGTTAGGGGGAACCCTTTACTTTCATACGTTCGAAACGGACAGAAGTTTCAATTGTCAGTTAATTTTCCATTTGAATTAACCAAAATCGTTTTACTGCTTATTGAACTAAACTGCAGCGTTAGTTTAAGTGTAACATTTCACATTGTACATAAAAAAAAAGACCATCATTTTTGATGGTCTTGTTTAACTAGTCGAGTAGAAGGGAACCTCTCTACCTTGCAGTAGATTGTGTTCCACCCCCCTCACAGAACCGTGCTTGCGCTATTTACGCACACGGCTCCTCCAAATCATCATTCACACTGACTCTGCTATCCTCAATAGTTTAGTTTACATTTATTATCTCTACCGCTGTGTGTAGTAAATGTGTCTAGTGAGGGTGATCACTTGGTAGCAGCCTTTCCTCCATCGGCATTACCCAACTTCATTGGTACTACGCTGCTATCCGACTCCCTACAACGGCATTTGGTTTCCTTGCTTATTATCGCTTGTACACCATACTCTTCTATAATAAGAAAAGACCGGTAGGGCCTCCCGAGTTGCCGTATCATATCCATGTGTGACGTGCCAAGGTCTCTGACTCCAGAGAGGTTTTATCCTTCTTGCCTTTAACGATGGATAAAATGTAGCTTTCTGCCGTGCTTAAGGGATCAGCCCTCTCGATTTACTAACATTATGGAGCTCAATCCCTTCAACCATTTGGCTTTCGGCCCGCCACCTAACTGTCTACGCTTAAAGGCTAATGTTACCATTAGCCCTCCAAGACTCGCTACGAGTGAATGGCTAGTTCTTTCTCGGCGGGAATCCCACCCGCTATATGATAAGACCTAGGCTCGGCCGCACAAGCACCTGTTAGTAAAAAATCATTTGTTTATTAAAGTAAAATCTTCGCTGTTTCCATCCCATTCTACTTTTATTACAAACTCATCTTTTACACTTGTAGATGGGCTATTCGAAATCGGTAAATCTTTTTGATATATGCCTTCTTTATTTAAAGAAGCATTATTCGCACTAAAATCAAATATTCCGTTATTTCTTGTTTCAACATAGTAACTAAAAGCTTCAATATCCTGTATGCTATGCCCTTTGTAGTTTATCTGAATTTGATATGTTTCGTCTCCATCAGTCTGATTAACAGTTACTTTGGAGGACCAATTTTCACCCTCTCCAACAAACATTAAGTCACTCTCATTTGCTTGGCATGCAAACAATAATAGGATTACCAAAAATATAGCTGCTAAAGTTAATTTTTTGACAAAAATCACACCCCTCAATCAACTAGTTTTATCACAATTCCCCTGATACCTTTCTTAAACTAAACTGCCCCGTTAGCCATCCATGAAGCACAAAAAAATGCTGCACCACAGAGAATGAAAATGGTTAGATAGTGTCAATACTGATACTGACCTTAATCCAGTCAACCGTAATCCATAGACTTATTTACACTCTCCTCTTTTTTTAAACGATTAAGTAGGGGTCTTCTTAAGTATTGTCATTTTTCATTTCTTGAAGAACTAATTTTCATGGGAGTGCAATAAGAGATATTAGTTTTGATAGCAAGTCTCATAGTCGTCTTTCATTAACAAACTTTTACAAGCTAAACCATTTTCGTGATAAATTTCTTTACCAATTTCTAATTCGATACTTCTATTTGAATTTGGATACTCAGGTTCCTCATTTAGAATATACAGGGTATCTTCATCCATCCAATCCATAGAAAAATTACTTTTTGCATCCCCATAATAAACAGTTTCAACTTTATTTTCCTCATTATTGTATGTGATTTCAACCCATACATTAACTCCTCCAGCCGCACCACCATATGGTTCATAAAAAGCATTAGCCGTATATTTTTCTGTGGGTGATGTTACAGGTCCAGGTCCGTTTTGGGTATATTCTCTATCAATTTCACTAAATGTAAAAAAGTACATTTCATATATATAAATTGAAGATACTAAAACAACCCCAGATAACGTTGCAATCAGCAGTTTTTTAGGAAAAGGTTTCTTTTTAATGAAAGAAATTATTATATTAGCACATAAAATTAAGAATAATATAATGGCAATAAAAGAAATTAAGATACCAAATAAAATTAAAATAATACCCCCCACCTTCATAAGTTCAATAACAATCATTTCAAATAATGATAATTTATGCAATATTCTTCTTCAAGTAAACTGCCCCGTTAGCCATCCATGAAGCACAAAAAAATGCTGCACCACAGAGAATGAAAATGGTTAGATAGTGTCAATACTGACCGTAATCCATAGACTTATTTACACTCTCCTCTTTTTTTTTAACGATTAAGTAGGGGTCTTCTTAAGTATTGTTATTTTTCATTTCTTGAAGAACTAATTTTCATGGGAGTCTAAGAAGGTTTGTTCTTTGTTAGGTTTGATGTATAAATTAATTCTTTCTTTAGCACTTTCACTCTTACCTCGCCATTCAATAATCATGTAAATATTATTTATTTCGTTTAATGTAATAGGGGTTCCATCTTCGTTTAGATATGTCCCACCTTCAATTGCACCAGTTAATTCCTCTGTAATATCCATTCCAGCACTAGTTACTGCACCAGTATGCACTACTAAGTCTTTATCGTTAATAACTACGTGTGTTTCGAAAGAAAAAGAGTTTACAATAGATTTATTTCCATTTTTCACATGTAAAGTTCCATTACCTGCTTTAAAACTTTCTGGTGTTATCACAACTTCGTATCCAGTTAGTTTCCAAGTCTGACTTTCTCCCATTAATGATAAATAGTAATTACTAACTGACTTCTCATTACCATTACATCCCGAAAGTAAAACAACAAGTACTAAAAAAAGCATAAAAAAGATTCTTTTACTTTTCAGCATCATAACGACCCCCATTTTATGCTATAATTGTATCATTTAAACTTTTATAAAGATGATTTCATCTTACACTAGTCGAGTAGAAGGGAACCTCTCTACCTTGCGATAGATTGTGTTCCTTCCCCCTTATAGAACCGTGCTTGCGCTATTTACGCACACGGCTCCTCCAAATCATCATTCACACTGACTCTGCTATCCTCAATAGTTTAGTTTACATTTATTATCTCTACCGCTGTGTGTAGTAAATGTGTCTAGTGAGGGTGATCACTTGGTAGCAGCCTTTCCTCCATCGGCATTACCCAACTTCATTGGTACTACGCTGCTATCCGACTCCCTACAACGGCATTTGGTTTCCTTGCTTATTATCGCTTGTACACCATACTCTTCTAAAAGGAAGAAAAGACCGGTAGGACCTCCCGTGTTGCCGTATCATATCCATGTGTGACGTGCCAAGGTCTCTGACTCCAAAGCGGTTTTATCCTTCTTGCCTTTAACGCTGGATAAAATGTAGCTTTCTGCTGTGCTTAAGGGATCAGCCCTCTTGATTTACTAACAGTTTGGAGCTCAATCCCTTCAAGCATTTGGCTTTCGGCCCGCCACCTTACTGTCTACGATTAAAGGCTAATGTTACCATTAGCCCTCCAAGACTCGCTACGAGTGAATGGCTAGTTCTTTCTCGACGGGAATCCCACCCGCTATATGATACGACCTAGGCTCGGCCGCACAAGCACTAGTTAGTTGAATAAGGACAATCTACAAAGTATCTTTTTTTCAAATTTCATTAGGATTTATTAATCCATAATATAACAAGTCTTCATACTTACCATCTTTTACTACCTGATCTTTCAATAAGCCCTCTTGTACCATTCCAACTTTTTGCATAATTCTTCCCGAAGCTGGGTTGGACTTGAAATAACGTGCGAATACTTTATGCAATTTCTTTTCCTCAAATGCAAAGTCTGTTATTGCTTTTGCAGCTTCTGTACCGTAACCCTTTCCCCAGTACTCTTCACCAATCCAATAGGCTATTTCCCCATTATTAAACTTTTGATTGTTAGATAATGAGATAGCACCATACAAATCTCCACTTATTCTATCTGTAATTGCAAATTCATATGAACGATCTTCATCGAAATTTTTCTTGTGGTTTTCCATCCATACTAAGGCATCGTTTAAAGAATATGGATATGGTAAGTAAAGTGTATTTTTATAAATATTAAAATTATCACATAATACTTGAACAGTTTCTGCATCACTTTTTTCAAAAATCCTCAAATACAATCTGTCAGTAAGAATTGTCTTTTTCATTTTATTGTACTCCATTAAATGCCCCTCCCAGTTTTAGTTTTAAAATAGCTTTTGTAAAGCGAGTTAACCTCCTTATTTAAAATATAAGATTCTACGGCTGGGAGAGGAAGGTCGATGAACTATGGTGCGTTAGAGCCCATCCGTTAGTCTGACTCCAACGACCACGGTGCACCACTGACTGTCGCTCCCTTACGGGA
Source organism: Psychrobacillus sp. NPDC096426 (assembly GCF_044762745.1). NCBI lineage: Bacteria > Bacillati > Bacillota > Bacilli > Caryophanales > Bacillaceae > Psychrobacillus > Psychrobacillus sp. NPDC096426. Next base: position 35,343 of record NZ_JBIWEX010000004.1, read on the forward strand.
AGCACACATGGTAGATTAATCCTATTCTGATTGTTGTACCAGCCACCAATAATAATTAGAGCCGTAGAAAGGATGTTTTTCAATGGATGTAGTCATTGAAAGAGCATGTGGTATGGACGTTCATAAGGACAATATAACCGCTTGCATTATCACACCAGAAGGAAAGGAGATTAAAACGTTTTCAACTAAAACTATTTTTTTAATACAGTTGGTAGACTGGATTAAAGAGAATAACTGTACGCATGTTGCCATGGAAAGCACAAGTGTTTACTAGAAACCTATTGTGAATTTATTAGAAGCTGAAGATATTGAGTTTCTAGTTGTGAATACCCAACACATGAAGGCGGTCCCTGGACGTAAAACAGATGTGAAGGACGCAGAATGGATTGCTAAACTCCTTAGTCATGGGCTTTTAAAAGCTAGTTATATTCCCGACAGAAATCAACGAGAACTCCGAGAACTAGTTCGATACCGTCGAAGTATTATTGAAGAACGTGCTAGGCAACATAATCGCATACAGAAAGTATTAGAGGGTGCAAATATCAAACTTGGTTCTGTTGTTTCAGATGTCATGGGTGTTTCTTCACGAGATATGCTTAACGCTATCGCCAACGGCGAAGAAGATCCTGAAATTCTATCAATCTTCGCTCGACGTACTATGAAAAAGAAAAAAGAAGAACTGGAGCTAGCCCTAAGGGGATATATTAATTCTCATCAACGCTTAATGTTAAAGACTATTTTAAAACATATAGACTTTTTAACTGAGCAAATCGAGATGTTAGATCAAGAAGTAGCTGAAAGAGTATGCACACATCAAGATGATATTGACCTACTAGATTCTATTCCTGGAATAGCTACAAGAATGGCGGAACAAATTTTATCTGAAATTGGTACTGATGTAAAAAAGCAATTTCCCAGTGCAGCTCATATGTGTTCTTGGGCAGGATTAGTTCCTGGTCATAACGAAAGTGCTGGAAAAAGAAAATCAGCTAAAACCAAGAAAGGAAACAAATATCTGAGATCAGCATTAACAGAAGCAGCTCATTCTGTAAGAGGATCTAAAAACTATCTCGGCGCACTGTATAGGCGTACAGCAGCACGAAAAGGCAAAAAACGAGCAGGAATTGTAGTAGCACATGCCATGTTGCGAATATCTTACTACCTATTAACACGAAAAGAAATGTATGTAGACTTAGGTGAAGACTACTCTGATAAAAAGAGACAACAATCCATTGTTCGGCATTCCTTACGAAGACTTGAGGGTTTAGGATACACAGTTACATTACAAGAACCTGAAGCATCTTAATCCAGTCCATCTACCTACAATATTCCATTGAATTAGACGCTCTCCCCTTTTTTTTAAGCGAATGAGCTGCGTCTTATTAAGTATTGCCTTTTCCCCTAAATTATAGAAGTTTATTTTCATGGTAGTTCAATAAAATGACTTTTTATAAATATTTCCAAATTCATTACATTGAAATTTATTTGTAAACTCTTTCAGTTGAACATATAAAGAAGAGCTTTTTAACAGCTCAATGAACTTCAATTATATTCCCTATTTGAATAGTTCATAGTTGCTTAAATATATTTCTCCATTTCTTCTCGTTACTTGAAAGTTTAATTCGTCTTTAACATTAAGCACAGAACCAGTAATCTCTAAATTTTTTCTTTTAATAAAGGATATACCATATCCATTATTATCGGGATACCCATAAATATAACAGACAACTTTTCCATCATTTAAAAAAACAATTTGATTCATTGAATCACTTACTGTATCCGCTATATTATCCCATTTATATCCAACTTCTTCATATACCGTATCTTTAGATGTATATGGATCAAATGAATATATAACATCCCATTCAAAGGGGGTAACATCTAATAAATTTATTGTATCAACGGATTCTTTAATTGATAACACTTCTTTTTTTAATAACTCTTCATTTACATCCCACAAATCCTTTTTAAATGGATTCAATAATATAACAATAAATAGTATGCAAAGAACAATAATCACTCTAGTTTTTGTAAATTTCAAATCGAATCTACCTCTTGCCTCTTTAATCCTAAGAAACTCATCTATACACCAAAAGAAACTGGAAGACAATATAGGGATAATTAATAAGAACTGTAAGTCAGGAAGTATAATATCTCTTCCCAATTCTGAAAACAAAGCTGGAATCAAAACTACTAAAGTGGCAAGGAATAAATGAATGAATAATGCCAAGATACCTCTATACTTCCCTTTTATATTTTTAGTTAGAAAATCAGAGAAGACAGATACTGGTACTCCGTAAAACAAAATAATAGGGAATAAGTAAACACCTAAAATGATGATAAACCATGATTGGTAAAATAAAAAATAAATTATCATAAACAACGCATAAGTCACTACCGCAGAAACAAGCTTTCTTTTAATCATTTGAACACCCCATCATTTCTTCTTCAACTAACCTGCCGCTTAAGTAAAAACACACTTATGTCTATTATTCTATTAAGTTGGCAATAATCCTTTTAATATTACTATTTTAGGGGGAATGGAATTGTTACTGTCAAAAGTATGGTCTTCGTTTGAAGCCGATAAACGAATAGAGGGCTTTTCGCCGCAAACGTTGAAGGCCTACCGGTTACAGTCTTTGCTACTAATTGATTACTTTAAGGATGTAGAGATGGAATTACTGGATACAAATAAACTGAAAGAATATCTCGCTATATCCGGCAAGCATTTAAAACCGGCCAGTCTTGCACATCGTATTTGCTTTATGAAATCATTTTTTCGTTGGTCCCATGAAGAAGGCTACGATGCCAACTTCCAAAATCAAAGAACCCAAAGTAGGGAAGCAAATACCCAAGTATTTAACCGAACGGGAGATTGAACACCTTCGTGAATCCTGTCATTCTCCAATGGAAAAAGCCATTTTTGAATTCATGTCTTCTACTGGTTGTCGAATTGGAGAAGTAGTCGCGTTAGAAAAGAACCATATTAATTGGTCCAATCAATCTGCGATTGTTAGAGGAAAAGGCGACAAGGAAAGGGAGGGTTAATTTAATACACGTTGCGACATATGGCTTAAACGCTACATAGAAAGCCGTAATGATCATAACTCTACTATTTTTGTAACAGCCAGACAGCCACACAAAATGAGTGTCGCCCAAATGCAATACATTATCAAGCGTATTTCCAATCATGCTGAAATTAATAAAGAGATTCATCCACACCAACTGCGACACAGCTACGCAACTCATTTGTTGAAAAATGATGCGCCTATTGAAGTCATACAAAGTCTTATGGGGCATGAAAAAAGTGAAACCACGAAGATCTATGCTCAGTTAAGCGGAAGGTTAAGAAAAGAGTACTATCAGAAGTACTTTTAAATGAAAAAGGAGCAACGTCTTAAAGGACGTTGCTCCTTTTGACTAAAGCACCCGACTGTATGGTAGGTGAGTAAGCCCCTAGAACTTTGAGGCAAAATAAATGAACGAAAGAACATTTTCTTCGTTGGACGATTTATACGTAATTTGCGAATGGGTGTCTGTACAGGAACAACTGAAGTTAATGGTCATATCATCTAAATTTGTATGGTAAAAATATAATTATTTTTCACTAACGGGTGCTTTAGTGAAACAAGCGGCTGCCTGTAAGAGTAGCTTTTTCTTATTGAACTAACGCGGCAGGTTAGTTGAATTTGGACTAGTTGAATTTGTGTTTGAACTAGTTGAATCAGAAGGCTCACTGCCTGTTAAACCGAGTGATGCATTTACTTCATCAGGGTTCACATTGTCAAATTTATCAACGATATCATTACCCATTAAAGTATAGGTATACTGATAACTTGAAGGAATCTGTGTTTCCGTATTCGGATATGTGATAATTGCTTCAAAATTAGTAGCTCTACCTGCGCTACGGATCACGTTTTCCAAATAAGCTTGATCACCATGTCGGTTGAGCGTACTATCTTGTGGGGTAATATTATAAGCATTCGATACCCCTCCTAGAGAATCAGCAATGATATGTCCTTCATCTAAAACGTCACTCGACACCAGGAACCTTTGCTTCATCAGAATAGTATCTGCCAGACGATAATACAGGTTCGTTAATGTCATCTTGTAGAATGATTTCGTCAGCAATGACACGTACTAGTTGCCCGTATTCATTAGTAAATGCCCAATATTCACGGTCCCCGTAACCAATGTCAACGACGACGTTAGGTTCACGATATCCAGACAAATCACCACCATCCACTTCAATAAGTCTGTATCCTGAGAACAGTTCATTATTTGGTTGGGGTGGTGTCTCCTCTACTACTGGTTCATCAACAACCGTAGTGATAGTTTCATCTTTTTCACTATAACTATTTATATTTGTTTCAACTGTGGTTACTTCTTGTGGATTTGTTTCTACATCTGTAATGGATGCATCTTCTAAGTTGGTACAACCAACCATAAAGATGGCTGTTAAAAGGAAGATTAAATAGTTCATTTTCTTTTTCATTTTATGACTCTGCTATAATAGTTTCATACTGTTCATTCTAAAAATCTCGGAATGTTAACATAGATCAACATTGTTATCGCGCCCGATTGCTGAAAAAAATACAAAATTTTGAAAAAACTTTTTTAAAAGGTACATCTTTGTCTCAAATACACACAAACCTTAAATGAATAAATAAATGCATTTCATTGTGACAAATTTATCACCGATTCAACAAAATCCTTAAACAGCTACACTAAACGAAAGTTTAATTGAATTGGTGCTTATCCGTTGTACATCAATGTTTATCCGCTAAATTTTGAAAAAGTATTGACGTATAATGGAGCCCAATCACCGCCTCTTTTCATAAGCTTGTCCTGTGTTTACACAAGACCTCTTTCCAAGCTACTAAAATTCAAAAAAGCAGCATTTCCCCAAAGAGCGGGAAATTGGCTGCTAATTTTATCGTTCATATCCTAACTTGACTCTAAATCATACAGGTCAAGTAGCTTTATTTACATGGTTCGCTGTATCCTGGTTGTGTTTGTATTTAAAAGTTATCGCAAAAACGATTCCAAGAACGATGGTATAGGCAGCAAAAACTAACCAGATATTCTGCCAGTCTTTTATGCCGTCAACCGTTAAATAATCCACTATTTTTCCACTAATCACAGCACCTAGATAAGCTCCCAGTCCGTTCACCATTGTCATGAATAAGCCTTGTGCACTCCCACGAATTCGGTGATCCACTTCTTTATCTACAAACATCGACCCAGAAATATTAAAGAAGTCAAACGCTGCACCGTACGCTATCATGGATAATAGTAATAAGATGAACCCTAATCCGTTTGGGTCTCCAAAAGCTAATAAACCAAATCGCAACGTCCAAGCCGCCATACTCAATAGCATGACCGTTTTAATCCCAAATTTACGTAAGAAAAATGGTATGGCAAGAATAAAGACTACTTCTGAAAATTGTCCAATTGATAATAAAATCGCTGGGTATTTCACAGCAAGACTTTCTTTATAATCAGGATTTAGCGCAAAATCATGAAGGAATGGATCTGCAAATGCCAAATTAATTTGCAGTGCAGCACCTATCAGCATTGCAAACACGAAAAAGATGGCCATTTTCTTTTGTTTAAATAGGACAAAAGCGTCGAGTCCTAAGTGGCTTATCCACGATTTCTCCTTCTTAACAGTTGCTGTTGGACAATCAGGAAGCACAACTGAAAATAGTGCCAGTAAGATGGCAGCCCCTGATGCAATGTATAACTGGATATTGCTTAACTCAAATCCACCAACACTAATGAGCCACATGGCAAGAATAAAACTAACGGTTCCATATACACGAACGGACGGGAATTCTTTCGTTGTATCGAGTCCTTCTTTTTCTAAACCAATATAGGAAATGGTATAAGATAATGAAATTGTCGGGATGAAAACCATAGCGTTAAAAAACATTACCCAAAACATAACGGTTGGGTCTGAAGCTTGTGCTGCTATAAATAAGCAAATCGCACCAAGAAAATGAAAAATTCCATACAATCTATTCGCTTTCATCCATCGGTCAGCGATAATCCCTATAAGGCTTGGCATTATAAGAGAGGCAAGTCCAGATGCGCCATAAACGGCTCCAACTTGTGAGCCAGAAAAATGTAATGTATTGATCATATACGAGCCAAGTGTAATTAGCCAACATCCCCAAATGAAAAACTGGAGAAAGATCATAATTTTAAGTCGGGATTTAATTGTCATTTTTTCCTCTTCCTAAGTTATTAATGTCTATGCTGTACTTTTCTAGTCATCAAGCTTTTTTAGCTAATTCAGTCATATAATCGAAGAATGCATCGCGATTCACATCGTAGACTACATTCACTGGACGTCCATCAGCTGTTTCAACTGTACGACCTTGGCTTGGACCTTCTGTGTGAACAATGCTGTTAATCGTTTGTACTTTTACAAGATCACGATTACCAACAAACGCGGTTGTTAACACATCCCACAAATAGTATGTAGAGTTCGTAGAAAAATGAACAAGTGGTGGTACCATCGCATAACATTGTCCTAGAAAATCAACACCCAGGTATTTGCGTTCTTTAGCCCAACGCTCACGTACATCTAAAGTTAGCGGTACTTGGTTTGTACTTTCAAGCGCTACTAAATCAATTTCTATGTTGGTATCCCATACACGAGCGGCTGCTTCAGGATCCCAAAACACGTTCCATTCCGCTGTTCCATCATGTTCAGGTTCATGTACGTTCCCTGCTTCACGGAATGTACCACCCATCCAAACAAGTCTTTCAATTTTCTCTTCAATTTCAGGAGCTTCATCTAATGCACGAGCAAGATCTGTAAGCGGGCCTGTAAATAATAAAGTTGTTTTTTCTTCAGTTGCTAGAACAGTATCTATTAAATGAAGATGTGCTGGTTTTTCAGCCACTGGTGTTACAACTTTTCCAGATTCATTTAAAATCGGTAGGGCATCAACATAAAACGCATGCATACGCCATTCTTTTGGAAAAGGGTTTTTGGGGCGTGAATTTGACTCAGCTACGTCAAGGCCGCCGTTTCCAAAGCGATCAATAATTTTTCTGCTCGCAAACACGGCAGGTTCTAAATAACAATCTGCTGGAATGACTGAAACACCTGTGAGCTCTACCGTGTCCATTTTTAGTAATAAAAATAGCGAAATAAGATCGTCAACTCCGCCATCGTGATTAAAATAAATTTTCTTTTTCATTATTTTCTCGATCCCTTCATGGTGAATTATTATAAATTGCTTGGGGTTCATCCAACTGTTTTTTTGTTGGAATACTTGAGTAACGTCGCACTTTGTTCCGTACTAAGAGCCATCGAAATTTTCCTGACGTGCCGCTTCGCATGATAGCTTATAAAAAACATCTTAAAATATAGAAAACGCTCCGATAGCTACCGGAGCGTTGACTAGGGCATGGTAAATACAAAAGGAAGAATTAATCCTTCTTCCATTTAACACTTACCTCGTAGTCAAACCCTTTACGGCGGCTTGGTAGAAACTCTTGGGCCTTATCCCCAATATTATACGACATAATTCGACATTCAATTCGCATTTATAATAGCAATAATTTAGGGTTTCGTCAACTAAATAACGAACATTTTTAGTTAATTCCTATAGTTCATTCGTGTTTTTAAACGTTTACAATGTTATTCTCCCCTTACCGCTTTCACACTGTTGCAATTGGTGGCTAACCTAAATCCCTCAACTGCTATATTCAGCACAATTTTAAATCTCGAAATTGTCAGGATCTGATCCGTCGCGAAGATTTTGATTTAACCCCTAATCCGAACCAAGGTGGACATTCATTAATATTTCAGAAATTGAAGTTCTACTCTATTGATTTAGAAAACAGAAACCCCTGCTCAATTCTTCAATAAAAAATGAGTTGTCAAAACAACTCACAGTTCTTCAACTCTTGCAACCCGTTGCCTTAATAAATTCTTAACAATCAATCTTTTTGAGTATCTTACTACTCCTCCTGTCCCTCAACAATCTGATCCAATTGTTGAACAAAGCTAAAACATGTTTGTTAAACTAACTGCTTCGTTAGTTTAATAAGAAAAAAGAGTTGCCTAAGCAACCCATGATCTTTAACTAAAGCACCCGTGGGGCTAATGATCCCGTCAACTAAACAGTTCGTCCCCTACATGTAGAAACATGATTGAGGCTGGTTGGGACTCTGATCTCGTATAACAAGCGAAGCTATGATACTACATGGAGGAATAGGGGTTACCGGTTAATTGTATGACTAGGAGGAAAATAATGATGAATCCAGTAATTGGTTTGGATGTGGCAAAAGTCGAAAGTCAGGTTCAAGCATTCTTGGATAAAAAACAACCGTATAAAAAGAGCTTTAAAGTAGCTCACACACTTGAAGGGCTGACATTTCTTTTAGAGTTTATTAGAGAAATAGAAGAGGTTTCTGGAGAAAGACCTCCTATTGTTTTGGAATCTACTGGCCATTATCATACGCCAGTTGTCCATTTTTTTGAAGACAGCGGGTATTTGTTAATCATGATTAATCCACTTGTTTCGTATCGGGCTAAGAGCTCAAGTTTACGTAAAGTAAAGACGGATATCATTGACGCTCGTCATCTCTGCGAGATGTATTATAAAGAGGACCTAGAGCCTAATAAGCAGCGTGGAATCCAGCTCTTAAATTTATGTAACCTTACAAGACAACATGAAAATATTACAGGCATGTATGTTCAAACTAAACTACAGTTCCAAGCTGTATTGGATCAAGTATTTCCTGAGTACTGTGGAGTTTTTGGAGATCTATATTCAGATGTTTCCTTACTTTCTTTACAAGCATTTCCTACTTCTGAGGAAGTATTAGCAGTAAGTGAAGAAACAATCGCCAAAAACATAAAGGAATTCTGTAAAAGTCGTTCACAAAAATGGGCAAACAATCAGGCAGTAAAGTTAAAGGCCGCCGCAGATCGTAACCCATTTCAGAAAACCTTATACAATAGTCTTATCTTAAGCATAGATATGTATATTAAAATGCTTCTAGAATACAAAAAACATCTATCCCATCTGGAAGAAGAGATAGATGCCTTAGCAAAAAGCATGGATGAATATGAGATTCTCCAAACCATCCCCGGTATCGGGGAAAAAATCGCGGCAACGATTATCTCTGAGATTGGGGAAATTGATCGATTTAATCACCCTAAAAAGCTAGTCGCCTTTGCAGGAATTGATCCAAGTGTTTTTGAATCTGGTACATTCAAAGGTACTTTGAATCGAATAACCAAAAGAGGTTCTAGTAGACTACGACACGATTTATATATGGCCGTTAAAAGCGCCATTCGTGATTGTCGCAAGAAGAAAACGACAGATGAACTCATTCCTCGGAATAAGAGGTTAAGAGAGTTTTGTGATAAGAAACGTGAAGAAGGAAAGCCCTTTAAAGTAGCTGTAATAGCTTGTGCAAATAAGCTTTTACATTGGATTTGTGCACTTTTAAAAAGCAAAACAGATTTCCAAGATCTGGACTAGTCTAAAAATATAACCAAAGAGCCTAAACCTTTCCAAACATAGAGATTTGTAAGGTTATTTGGTATGCACAAATTTAGTATAGCATGAACTATTTTTGTTTCTCATTAATAAATATTGACAAACTATTGGCTGGTTTAGTTGAATAAGAGTTTTCAATTTTTATTGTATTGAATATAAATGCTTTTCGTTTGTTTGGATAGTTCAAGTATAATCGAACGAGCGATTACCTGCATTTTTCTAAAGTTGCGAAATTACCCCAACGTATATTGTAGAGAATAAAAAAAGAGATCGGCAGCAGTCCGATCCTTTCAATATCATTGGCTTTGAAAGGCTTATTCGCCTTCAATAATTTCTTTAATAACCCCCGCTAGAATATCTGCTGTTCTGTATTCTTCTTCTAATGTATTTTCTACGCCCCCGATGGACAACATTACTGCCTTATCAATGAGATCCTGATTATAGTCAGCACTCTTCACCCCACTATCTTTAAGAATCACTCCTTGTGATAAACCGGGATATTTTTGTTCCACCTTGTTATGAATTAGTTCAGCAAATGCTTTGTTCTCTTTATGGTTTTTGCTTGAACGGGATAAGAACAAAGATACCTTCGCATGCTCTTTTCCATTAAGAATTATCGTTGTATTTTTTCTCGGAACATTATCTCTATGAATATCAATTATCATTTTTAACTTATTATTTTTTAATAAAACCTTTTTAATTGATTCTCTGGAGAGTAAATAAGAGTCTGCTTCGTATAACCCTTTTCCCTCCAGTTCACCTTCAAAGTCAGTGGTTTCATGAATCGTAGTAATATTCTCTTCTAGTAAAGCACTTTTAAGTCGACTACCTACTAATGTAATATTTTTTGTTTCATCAAATGCTTTACTAGCATCTTTAACATTCAATTCTGGAATAAAAGACTCTCGATTATGTGTATGATAAATATAAACTAAAGGCTCTTGTTGAGAAGCCGCAGGGACTAGTTTGTTTTCTCCAACTGCAGAAATGGCCACGCTGATTGTTTCATGTCCTCCTAGAAGGAAAATCCAAGAGATCACCATAAAACATATTGTCAGTGATGTAGCTATAAGAGAAAAACGTTTGTATTTTCGTCTTTTATCTAATTTCCTTGCCTCCTGTCTGAGTTTACTGCCTGTGGCTGATACGAATTCTTCCCCCGGGTTAAGTGGATAATTAGCTTTAATTAGTTCAAACAATTCATGTTCAGCTTTCATTTCTTATTACCTCCCCTAAGTCATTATTCATTATTTTTTCAAGCTCTTTAATAGCTCGATGATAGACTACCTTCACCTTAGATTCACTATAGTTGAGGATTTGGGCGGTTTCCTTGATAGAAAATTCATTGATTCCCCTAAGGATTAAAACCATTCGATAATTTTGTTTGATCTTCGAAATAGTTTCATTTATATAAATTTTAGTTTCATTTTGTTCCGCATATTCAACTGGACTTTTTTCATTCGAAATCAACTGTTTGAAGAACCCTTCTTTAAGGATTGATGTGAATCGTGTTTTTCGATAGTGATCTATCGCTACGTGTTTTGCAATGGAAAAAATCCACGTTTTTAAACTAGAAGAGTAATCATATTTTGATAAATTCTTCAATACACGGATGAACACTTCCTGTGTCATATCCTCTGAGTCATTTTGATTTCCGGAATAACAAATAATGAACTTGTAAACGTCTAAATAATAGTGCCTATAAATTTCATCGATTTTATTCTCTAAATTGTCTGACTCAACCAAATTTATCCCCCTTTTTTTCTGTATAACTATTATTCGTTTTGGACTTCAGAAAGGTTACACAATTTCTGAAATTAATTATTTTTCAGTTATTCTTAAATAAAAAAATGCCTGTCTTAATATAGACCTGTAGTTTTTTTGTATATGAAATTTACATTGTTCTTCATTCTGTCCATAATAACTATAATTCTTTTAACTAAATGAGTTGCACTGTCATACGACAAGCTCTAACTACTGTTGATCACTTCACTAACCATTATAGCCTTATGGAACTAAATGCCTCGTTAGTTTAAGTGTACAACACTTCACAATGGATTTCTGAGATCTACTTGAAGTTCTGGATAAATAAATAGACCATCAAAATGATGGTCTTGTTCTGCTAAAGCACCCGTTTGAGTAACGAGGTTCCCAACCCACATCAAACAGGTGCTTTGGCAATTATTGTATGTAGAATAATAAAGAAATACGTGCCAATATGATATATAGGAAATTGGAGGTATAAGGGATGCTTTGAAAAATTTATTTTTGGATAATGTTAGTTTTGTTGATAGTGTCAATGTTTTTAGAAAATGAATATGGTTGGGGAGAAACTGTATTAAGAATTGTGAGTACGATTATTGCCATTATTAACACAGTAGGATTTTATGGTTATGTATATAAGAAACAATTCTATTCTCAATCTTTTTGGAAAATCATATTCATAGTTACTGTAATAGATGTAATTGTATCTATACTTTATTATGGGTTTCAAGAGCTGAACTAGGAACAGAAGGAATTACTTTTCTTGCCGTTTTTACCCTTATTATCATGTTTCCTCTTTTGCTAGGTTTATATAGATATGGATTCCAAAAGCAAAAAATAGCAGAAAAGGGATTGTGATTAACAACCTTTAAAAAGCCGATTTCCAGTATTAAGGAATCGACTTTTTTTATTTATTCATCTTTAACTAAAGTTAGTAATAGGTAAGCGTTTGAAGTTATCTCCAGCTTTTCCCCTACTCCACACGGAACGTGATAGTTTCCCATCATTCCGCGTTCCATCTAGCGATGGTTTTAGTCATTATAAGTTTCAAGTTACTCTTCATCGAAGAGCTTGCACTGTGGCATCATTCTGTTATGAAATGATGTTCCCACGTTCTTACCCGATCGGTGCACTGCACAGTTGAAAAATAATTATTGCCTATCACTAGACTTGGGGCTGTTCCTCCACCTCCATTACAGAGGTTTCACTGGTCGTACCCCTACCCTCATAAGGACAAATGCATTTCGCCATAAGGCTTATAACAACCATTTCGGGTGACAGCCCTTGAATCAACGTCCCTTACTTTCCAAGTACCTTACAACCTAGCTATACATTCTAAACGTAGGTGCTTCCTTTAAGCCTGTGAACTGGATACCGCCATTGTTCGGTATAGTGTATTTCAGAGGGTGCATTTTTACTTTACACCATTCACCCCATCGTAGGATGGTACACAAGTTTCCTCATGTTCTAACTTTAGACCCGTACCTCCAGAAGTTCGTCAGTTCCTTTATGTAGAAACTATTCTCACCATATCTAGTTTTTCAGCCATGCGGTCTATCCTTCGGCATACTTTTTCCATAAGAGTGGCTTCAGCCTAGTTCAACCGAATCTACCTGTGCTTCACACTTCATGACCAGTCAATCATGACGCATGCAGGAGTATTGATGGGATAGTTTCAGGAAACATGGCTCCATCATTCCTATCCTCCGCTGTAAAGTTAAAATTTATTTTTTATAAATCTCCTGTATTTTCACGCTAAAAAGAGCTTATAACAGAACTTGTCGCGCGCACCCGTTAGTTGAAGAACAATAAAAGTATTATTCAGTATAATGTTTAACTAATTCCCATTCAATGTCTGGATTATCATTATCTTCTTTTTTCCAAATTTGTCCGCTGTTTGTTTCATATAAATTCATCCAACCATCATTCAAAATTAACTCAAAATTTACATTTGAAGTAGCATTTGAATTTGAAGCTTCCAAACCTAGTCCAACATTATTAAGAGCATCTGAAATGAACTTAGATGCTATTATAATACTAATACTTAAAATCACTATTGAACAAAATAGTAGTATTCCCTTTTTATTATCCAATTTTATCACCTCTTTTCATCATAAGAATCCAAAATTTTATTGAACTAACCTGCAGCGTTAGTTCAATAAGAAAAAGCTACCCTTACAGGCAGCCACTTGCTTAACTTAAGCACCCGTTAGCCATCCATGCAGCAAAAAACGCTGCACCACAGAGGATGAAAATTGTTTCAGAACGGGTATAGATTAGTATGGCTGGCGAAGAAGGTCGATTAACTATCGGTGCCATAGAGCTCGAGCTCATCCGTTAGTCTGACTCCAACAACCACGGCACATCACAGACTGTCGCACTCTATACGAGTAGAACTCATGGGAGATTAATCCTACTCTGGTTATTGCACCAGCCTTGCCTTTATTCTAAGCAGAATGGAGTTGGTCCTTGATTTACTTTTTAACTCCATATAAACATTCTCAACGGTCAGCCTTTTTTTAAAAAAGTTTTTTCTGAGTCTCTTTTGTTATGCAATTTTATAGATTTTGAGCATTTTTTAATTTTCATGAGAGTAGAAAGACTGCATCCTAAGTTCTATTATTATAAATCTAAGAAATGAAAAGAACCTAATAAACAGACAAAAGCAATTGTCCATAAAGTCAGATACGTAGGTTTTTTTAGTTCTCTATCTAATGTTGGTATGGATTGAATAGCCTTGATTACAACCCCTGAAAAAATGGCTACCATAAATGCACCTAACAACGTAGGAATGTCAATTACATATTCATCAAATAGTCTAAACAGAATAACCGCAAACACTACTGAAGCACCAGAAAGAAAATGCTTTAAATTCATTGTTTAATCCCCTTTTCTCATTACAATTTACTCTTATTAATCTTCTTATATAATTCCCTATAACAATTACTTATACCTCTTTTTTAAAACCTGCTTCTTCAACTAAACTGCACCATTAGTTGAACAAGAAAATTGAGCTGTATTATCAACTCTATAATTCACTAACGCACCCGTTAGCCATCCATGCAGCACAAAAAAATGCTGCACCACAGAGAATGAAAATGGTTAGGAAGTGTCAATACTGATACTAACCTTAATCCAGTCAACCGTAATCCATAGACTTATTTACGCTCTCCTTTTTTAAAACGATTAAGTAGGGGCCTTCTTTAGTATTGTCATTTTTCATTTCTTGAAGAACTAATTTTCATGGGAGTTTAAGTGTAATGATTCACAAAGATAATCAATGTCATACTAAATTCATTCTCCATTAGTCTCATCAATAGAATGGACATTGATTGTCTCTTTTGTTTGTGTGGCACCATCACTTCCCAAAGCCTGAACAGTAATATGGTCGTGGAATATTCTATCACCAAATTCCCATTCAATAGACCATCCATCATTTCCATCTATGTCGTAACCAATAAGTGTTCTTTCCCCCCAAGTCCCTGTTCCTGTTGGGGTTATCCAAAATAGTATTGTTTCAACATTTTCTACTTCCACAGAGATAGTAATTGTATTAACATCCGTTGGAACAATATGCCAGCCATCTTTCACTTCTAAATCTGTATCAACCTTTAGAATTTGTGCTTTATCATCTGGACTGTCAGATTGATCAGTTGAAGCATCTACACTTTCTACGGGTTGATTTTCGTCTACATTATTACATGCAGTGAGAATTAGTATAATCAATAAAAAAAACACAACTATTGCATTCTTTCTCATATATACCCTCCATTATTTTTTGCTAAGTTATATCTCCTTCTTCCACTAGTCGAGTAGAAGGGAACCTCTCTACCTTACGGTGGATTGTGTTCCTCCCCCCTCACAGAACCTGGCTTGCGCTATTCACGCACACGGCTCCTCCAAATCATCATTCACACTGACTCTGCTATCCTCAAAAGTTTAGTTTACATTTATTATCTCTACCGCTGTGTGTAGTAAATGTGTCCCTAGTGTGGGTGATCACTTGGTAGCAGCCTTTCCTCCATCGGCATTACCCAACTTCATTGGTACTACGCTGCTATCCGACTCCCTACAACGGCATTTGGTTTCCTTGCTTATTATCGCTTGTACACCATACTCTTCTATAAGAAGAAAAGACCGGTAGGGCCTCCCGAGTTGCCGTATCATATCCATGTGTGACGTGCCAAGGTCTCTGACTCCAAAGCGGTTTTATCCTTCTTGCCTTTAACGCTGGATAAAATGTAGCTTTCTGCTGTGCTTAAGGCATCAGCCCTCTCGATTTACTAACATTATGGAGCTCCATCCCTTCAACCAGTTGGCTTTCGGCCCGCCACCTAACTGTCTACGCTTAAAGGCTAATGTTACCATTAGCCCTCCAAGACTCGCTACGAGTGAATGGCTAGTTCTTTCTCGACGGGAATCCCACCCGCTATATGATACGACCTAGGCTCGGCCGCACAAGCACCCGTTAGTGAAAAGGTCTCTGTCATAGCAATCCTTTTACGAAGGTTTGCATACATATAACTTAATAAAGAGAGAAGTAAAAATACTTCTCTCTTTATTAAATATATTATTCTTACTCAATCGTTTTCCTAAATAAATCCTGTTTCTTTAAAGCCATAATACTAACTATTGCAAGTAAAATGCCAGAAAGAATAAAAATACTACGTACACCGAAATAATCAGAAAGAATACCCATTGTTAGTGAGGCAATTCCAAATGTGCCTGTTCCAATAGTGCCAAGAGAAGTATAAACAGTCGCTAATTGGTCTTTGGATACGCTTGTTTGAATTAATGTTTGTTGAGGTATATTTTTCAATTGTCCAAAAAGCCCAATTAAGGCGGATAGCACCATTGCGATTACAGGGAAACTCGTCAATCCAAATACAACCGTAAAAATGCAAGTCATAAACGCTCCTGTAATGATAAAAACATGACGTTTTTTATCTACATATAAGGAAAACTTAATGCACAATAAACTTCCTACTACTAAGCCTATAAAAAAAGCTGCATTAATATAACCCCACCAATATTCTTGTGCCTTTAATGCTTGCTCGACATAGACCAATATTATTGCTGCTATCCAAACAGAGCCAGCAATAGTTTCAAAAAAATCCATAAGGACCACTGTTTTTAATAACGGTGTCCGTTTAATAGTTTGCCATCCTTTTGTTAATTGAGACCATTTTTTTTCTTGTCTTTCTTCCTTGTGTTCTACATTTTTTAACAAACTCAAGATAATGCTTGAAAAAACAAATAGTACAGTAACTATCCAGATAAGTTGGTTTGGATTGAATACGATCAACAGCATACTCCCAAAAAACCAAGTCCCTATTTGGATAGACTGAGTAACTGTTTCTGCAACTCCGTTTGCTTTTACTAGGCTGTCCTCTGGTACATAATAAGGAGTTAAAGTCTGTCTTATTGGATTGGCACAACCATCAAGAAGAGCAATCAAACTAATCACTACAAATATGAATATATAGTTACTTGAATCAAACGCTGTCATCAAAAAATATCCTAAGCCAAATAATAATAATGTTTTTCCTATTTGTGAACCAACTAATAAATGTTTCAAATTATACTTACCTATTAGCAGTGGTGTTAAAATACTTGAAATAAACATAGAAAAAGTAATGGTAAACGGAACGAAAGCTGATGCGGTAGCTGACTCGGTTAAACTGTATATAATGCTAATAACACCGACAATGTACAACACATCACCTATATTAGCTAATGATTGACCAATCATTAAAAAAAGAAAATTACGATTTGATTTCAATATTATCCCCCATTTTTTCTAGAATTTTTCTTTTTAAAAAACGGGGATGTTAAATTGGACTGTTATGGATAAAAAACTCGCTCCTTTACGTACGCATTATGATAAAAATCTCTGGGGGATAACGTGACTTATCATATTACGTTAGATTATTAACCTAATTGTACCTTAAAATCTTATTAAACTAAACTGCTGCGTTAGTTCAATAAGAAATAAGCTACCCTTACAGGCGGCAGCCACTTGTTCTCTTGGACATAGTGTTCCATTTTCAAACTGTCTTAACTGTTCACGCAAAGCAAGATCTTGCTCCAAAATAATTTTCTCATCATCGTATGAAGCATACCGTTCTTTACTTATCTGCTTAATTAAAAGTAATCCTTTTTCCGTTTGAACTTTCCATTTTAAATTTAAAAATCCTAGATTGATTGGAATAGGGTTCTTTAAATGTATACCAAACAAACACTCGGTTGTTTCTCTTAACTCTTGAAAAATATCATTAGGTGACTTCTTTACAATCATATAAATTCGTTCCTCCCGAATATTCTTTTCAACTAAACTCCACTGTTAGTTCAAGAAAAAAAGTGCAACCCCCTGCCATGAAGTAAAGTATCCCTTTTGTCTAATAATTTACATATATTAACTTATTCAACATAATCGCAGAAAAACCTTCTTCTTCAACTAAACTGCGGCTTTAATTTATGTGTAACATTTCACAATGCATATCTGAGAACAACTTAATCTCGAAAGACTCAAGGGGATATCTCCAATTCCAGCAATAATCGTGTTAGAACGCGGGTACCTCTCACTTAATTATCGATATTTCTAATGAAAAAGATCTCTAGTGCGTACTCACACGCGCTAGAGATCTATTCTTAGTTATGAATAGGTAATTGACTACTATCTATATAAATCGAACTAATGAATATCTAAACGAACTAAGTGCAGGAGCCTTAACAGGGGTAGCCAAAGTCATCAGACCAGCGGCTTATGGCGAGGGGCGTCCCTAGCGCCGTAGCGAATTCAATGGGATTCTTTATCCCGCATTAACTGGCAGTAATACCCCCACTGATTAAAGGTTCACTTTATGTCAACTTATCGTTACCAATTCTGAAGGTTATTTTAAATTTACGCGTGTAAAATAACTCAAGACTCTTTTCAAAAAAGATTTTTGGATTTTCTTTTTTCTAGATAGGTAGTTATGTCCTAATTTATATTGTCTTGCTTCCTTTTCCAAGTCAGCCATCCGTTGTTTTGCATATTCTATATCGTTAATCGTAAACATTATTTTTCTCCTTAAGGAGAAGTCCAATTATATCGTTAAGGTGTGGCTAGCACCATTCCTGTTAGCCACTTTTCACCTAAATAGTGTGTTGGCGACTCCAATTTATTTTTACCTACAAATTTATTAATCTGCTTACCACTCTTTTTTGGTATCATCATTTTTTTTCCTCCTTCATTTATTATTTTTCCGATTAAACCAATAGCATCATTTTAGTCAACTGGGGTTTTTCTTTCCCAACCGGTGCTATCCACTTTCGAGAGATTCCTTTTTTAATAACTTTCTTCGCTGTTTCATGATCATCATCACCAGCACTCCTTTTCTTGTTATTTTGTTTATATATGCAACACGCAATGCGTGAAAACACCAAAGTTTCTAAAAATGCACACAAAAGAGCACACGCTTCTTTACATAAGCGTGTTCTCATAGAAAAAGAACGGCATAACATGCCGTCCGTATTAGTTATTTACAAAAAAATAATTAGCGGTTGGGCACGAAATCACTATACGATTATTTTTTAAAGTTCTAAATGTAGTCATTTTCCGTACCTCCATTTCTAATTTGAATATCTAACTACTATAGGATATCATTACCTATTTCTGAATGTCAACATCTTTCTGAATATTTTGTATTATTTTTAGGATATCAGCGTCCAAAGCTAAGTAGCTTCCGCAATGGAAAAAAACGTATAGATCCTTTGAATGATATGTTAGTACGTCGATTATTATTACTTTGTTCTAAACCAAAGTTTTTAGAAGAAATCGGATTAAAGTCGATTAGTCATTCGACAATTGGACGGCGATTATCAGAGCTGAATACGTCCCATTTAGAAGATTTTCTCGGCCGTTTGACTGCACATTACTGGCGTTTAAAAGGGGATGCTAAAGGGTTGAATGCTAACGTTGGTCTCCTTCGAATCATTGATGGTATCTATATCAAGTTACCTAATAACGCCGCAAATTGGACGGCAATCTCAAAAGATTCCTGTGGAATCAAGCTACATGTCCGAATTGTCGTCGCTTCGCCCGATAGTGTCTTTCCGGAAAAGATGATTCCATCTACGGGAAACGCAGCTGATTCTGACGCAGTCAATCACATTATCGACGCAGACGGCGCACTGTACAATATAAAAGTAATGGTTCTTTTCCCTATCCACCAACTTCCAACTCCCTCTCTATTGCAAACCCTTCTTTAAGTATGTTAGCTTAAGTGCATTATTTCACAAACTCTAGATTTACTTTCAGTTATTACTGGAATGGTTATAAATAACCGAATAAACAAACTTGAGGAAGAAAACAAACGTCTTAAGGACGAATTATTGAAATTACGTGGTATGATCTACGATAAATTTAGAGAATAAAAGAACTTTACTATTGTATTTCAGTTTTACTTTTTTTGCTAATGGGCAGGTTACATTCATCAAAAAACCATCACATCATATGTTGGTCTAACTTGATTTATTAAAGGGAATATAATTAAAAAATTCATAGATACATCGAAGGTGGCTCTTCTCATGTTATATGCGACAGTTGGGGAGATTGAGTTGGAGAGTTAAGTGGCAGGAAATTTTGCTTATAATCAAAATTTTCTATTGATTCTCACAAATGGTTATGTCACACTATAGAAGTGAAATTGTATTTCAACTTTATCCTGCGAAGGGGATGTTTTTAATGACTGCTTATATGGTATTGGTGGTTTTAACTTAACCGAATTTTAGGCATAGTAAATTCCAATCTTTTATTATAGCTTGGAATGGGAGCAATCGGGAATACCACCCGTGTTTTTTTGCTGTTCCGTAAACAGTAACCTTTCGTGAATACTGCTGTTAGCGGGATACGATGAAGGTCGTATCCCTTTTTGTTTATAAGCCAACTTTTAGCTTATCACCGCGGAACAGCAGCTTCTTAGGAAGCTGCTTGTTCGCGGTATTTTTATGCCCAAAAACAGCTTAAATTTTTTGGAAAGGATCGGTTCAATGATTGAATTGAAACAATACGGCTATATCGAAGCCGAAACGCCGCCGGCGGGTTTAATACCGGGAAGAGTTACGGAACTACAGCGAGAGCAATATACGGTCATCACCGAACAAGGAGAAGTATCGGCTGTATTGAAGGGCGCCTTCTACCACACTGTGGTGACTCGGGAGGACTTTCCGTGCGTTGGCGATTTTGTATTTCTACAATACAACGAAAACGGTGCTTCGCGCATTGCCAAATTGCTGCCTCGATGTACAAAATTTTCCCGCGCTGACTATTCGGGACACGCGGTAGGGTATGTCAAAACCATACTGGAGCAAGTCGTAGCAACAAATTTTGATTACGTATTTATCGTGTCGTCCCTAAACTGGGATTTCAAGGTCAGCCGCATCATGCGCTACCTGACACAGACACGGCAGAGCCGCGGCCAGCCTGTCGTAATCTTAACAAAAGCTGACTTGATCCCGAATTTCAGCGTACCGTTAGCTGAGGTTCAAAAAGCAGCTCCAGATGTGCCAGTACACGTAGTTTCCAGTCACACCGGGAGTGGTTTAGACGGGTTGAGTGAATATCTGCAGCCAGGGAAAACCGTGGTATTCCTCGGCATGTCCGGTGTGGGAAAATCCTCATTGCTAAACGCCTTGATGAATCAGGAAGTGATGACTGTCAAGGCTATCCGCGAGACCGACAGCCGAGGCCGGCACACAACAACGCATCGCCAGCTTTTCATGCTCCCTTCCGGAGCGATGGTTATTGATACGCCTGGTATGCGTGAACTCGGCCTGTTCGGTGCGGACGACGGGATCAGCGCGGGATTTAACGATGTGGAGGAATTATTCACACAGTGTCGCTTCAATGACTGCCGCCATCAGTCGGAGCCTGGCTGCGCACTTCATGCTGCCCTTGCCGATGGATCATTGGCACCGGAGCGTTGGGAGCATTACCTTGTACAGAAGCGGGAAAACAAGTTTGTGGATGATAAATCAGGGTATCTCATGGACAAACGGGCGAAGCAAAAGTCGATTGCCATGCGGCATAAGGGTAAAAAGGGAGGATACAAGAAATGAACTACCACGATGAAAAGTATGTAAAGCCAGAAATACTGGCGCTTGTTTTGAGTAAAATGCTAGACAAGAAGATAATTCGCTTAGATTATCAACTAAAAGAGTTGCAAGGTGGGACAGTAGGAGTTGTTCGGCTTGTAACAGGCATGGTTGAAACTTCTGATGGTGAAAATCTGCCGTATAAGGTGGTTTGGAAAACACAGAAAAAATTTGAGCGTTATGGTGATCCGGATTCATGGCGTAGAGAATACGACCTCTATGCTTCAGATTTCAAAAAGGTTTTCTTCGATTCGTTCCGTTGTCCGGAGTGTTATCACGCCGAAATAAATGGCGACGAGATTCAACTGTGGATGGAATATATTGATGGTGTGTCAGGCTTAAATCTAACCACAGAAATGTATGAACGCATAGCCGAGGAATTGGGGCGATTTCAAGGAAAATTGTACACTGAACGACCAAGTGTATTGCAGAATTTGCCCAATTTAAGCAAGGTTGAGTTTACGAAAAACAACTACCAGCGTTATCAGTCATGGAATGTTTTGTATGATTACATACGCTCCGATGACTGTGAAATTCCGAAGCACCTATGTAAAATGCTCATAGATATAGATAACGATGTGGACGAAATATTCAGTCGGATTGAAAAGCTACCAATAGTGCTTTGCCACAGAGATTTTTGGGTGGCAAACATATTCTATTCGGACAGTAAAATAGTACTTATCGATTGGGATACCGCTGGATGGGGGTACATGGGCGAGGATATCGCGAGTTTAATAACGGATGAAGCGGACGTCTGTCATATGATTGAATACTATCAAAAATGCATTCCGGCGTATTACAGGGGTTTTTCGGAATATGCGGATGTGTCCCATATCTTCGATCATTGTATCTACGAACTAATCCTTGCCATGTTCGGATACAGGCTTGTGGAGTGGTATAAATTCGCTAAGTCGCCCGAAGATAAATCAATGCACCTTAATACCTTGCAAAAAATCCATGAGATGAGAGATATGTAGATAAATATAACTATTGGGTCATTAGAAGTAAACAACTGGATGAAAGTTTGTGAATTGTCTATTTTAGATTTAATTCAATTAATGTGGGTGAACATTACAAGATAAAGTATTCAAAAATATATACACTAATACTTACATTAAATACATGTAAAAGATGTGAGAACCCTTGGTATTCCAATTGTTCTCACATCGGAGTTAAGATAATTGCACAAATCTGACGATATTTCTTGTTGCACTAATCTGCGTACGTTAGTTCAATAAGAAAAAAGTTGCCTAAGCAACCCATGATCTTTCGCTAAAGCACCAGTTAGCCATCCATGAAGCGCAAAATCAGCGCTTCACCACAGAGAATGAAAATGGTTAGGATGTGTCAATACTGATACTGACCTTAATCCAGTCAACCGTAATCCATAGACTTATTCACGCTCTCCTCTTTTTTTAACGATTAAGTAGGGGTCTTCTTAAGTATTGTATTGTCATTTTTCATTTCTTGAAGAACTAATTTTCATGGGAGTTGAAGATTACAAACTCAGTTTCTTATAAATAACCTGAATATTTATTTAATAAATACCATGGGCGTCAACTGGTAATTGCCTAATGTGTTTAAGGAATTCCTTCATTTTTTTATCGTCATCCATTGGATATGTAAATAATAATTGTTCAGCAACATCTTTTGCTAACACTCTAAATAATTCACAAGCCACAAATATCGAAATCCAAAAATTCTTATAATTGTAGTCAGAGTAGGTTTTTTTATACATTTCCCAACAGTATTCAGGGAGGTATTGTTTAAAATACTTACCCATCTTGCCTGCTGAAACTTGGAAATCATATTTTATGCCAATCCACCAAGAAACCATCTCGTCTAATCTAACTCTTACTACCAACTCAAACATTTGTTTTGCATAGGGCAACTCATCACGCCATATTCCTTTTCCAACGTTCTGCAGACACCACCAAAAGTCATTACAACAATTCATAAAGAGAGGTTCTGATGGTTTCTTTACCCAATAATCCTTATCTGTGGGTTTAGGGATATTAGGAAGAATGTTGTCCTTATCCAATAAAGGAATCGTAAGTTTGTCCTTCGTATAGTTTTCAATCATAGCTTCTCTTGTTTCGATATGTAAGTCGATTCGATTACCATCTGTAAAGAGCATTAAATATCCATAAGACTTTTCAAAATCCAAATCTAACCCAATACATTTATCATTTTTATCGGGTTCTTGAATCATAATTAAATTTCCAAAAGAATCGATCCATTCCTCATCTTTTATGAATGAGGCTGTTTCTGTGACTACATAAACAATATCATAATCTTGGAAAATATCCTTTGGTACATTAGAATTGGTTCTTGAACCATTCATATAAACAGCTCGAATACGTTCATCTTTTTGAGCTATGCCTACTATTAAATCAAACATCTCTTTTTCGTTTCTCAAGTGTTATTCCTCCTCGTAAGGATCTCCGATTAATATTTAATTCTATATAAACTGTAATGTCCCCTTTAAATTACAATACATTTCTTCTTTAACTAAACTGCCGCTTTAGTTTAAGTGAAACCCTTCACAATCATTAGCTATTTTAACATAAGTATCCAACAAAAAATCACCTCTCAGTAAACTAAAAGAGGTGATTTTAAAAATTCTTTATAAATATCAGTAAACGAATTTAATGTAAAGTTACCAACTTTAATATAACTGGACAACAATTTATTGTAGCTTTGTAATAAAGTTCGATTAAAATGATACTAATAACCTTGATAAACGGACAAAAGAAAGAGCGTGTTTTGAAAAAAGATTGATCAAAACACGCTCTTAATATTTTCAATTGAATTATTCTTGTATAAAAAAGTTTGATCATTTCAGTGAGCTTTCCTCCATTAGACGCCCTTTAATGGAATAACTTGACTCGAGATTAAAACATCAACAAAAACAAAAGAAAAGATTAGTATGAATTAATACCCTAGCAATTTAAAACGCTCAAAAAAGGGAACCAAACATTATCAACCACTAAAATTTCCTTTATGCAAAGAGATTCGTCATTAATTATCTTTCCTAGCTCATTTTCTAAAAATATCTCCATTCGAAAATAAAACAGCTATAATAATGATAAAAATGCCAAACTCATGTTTCAAAAGTAATGGTTCATTTAAAATGAAATAGCCTAAAATCACGCCAATAATCGGGACAATATAGTTGCTGTAAGATGTAAATAGCGCTCCCTCTTCTTGAATCAAAAGATTATACAACATGTAGACGATTCCTGCGTGAAACATACCTAAAATGATAATATATAATATTTGTGTATTACTTATGCTCATTTGTAACGGCTGTTCAAAAAAAAATGCCCATGGTAATAATATAATACTTGCAATCCATAAAACGTTTCTCATATGGACCACAGGAGAACCACCTTCCAATTTTTCCATGAGAATCAAAGACACCGCAAAACTCATAGCAGCAAGAATGAGTAACACATTTCCAAATATATTCCCTGAAACATTCATCATTCCTTGAGTTGGCCACGATAAGATAACAATTCCTATAAATCCTAAAATGATGCTAACTATTTCTAACTTCCTTGCTTTCTTTTTGAAGAACAATGAGAAAAATACTAAAGTGAAGATTGGAACCATTGCGATAAGCATAGATGCAATACTGCTTGATACATATTTTTGGCCTTGCGCAATGAGAATAAAAGGAAACACTACTTCAAAAAGTGCAAGCCAAAAATATTTGTTAAAATTATCTGTGCTGTTTACTTTTGGTAGGAACAGACTAATAATTGTTAAACAAATTGCACCAATGAGTGCTTTCAAAGCGGACAATGTAATCGAGCCTAAATCATTCGTTACTAATTCTACGAAGAAAAATTGAGAACCCCAAATGCAACTTATTACAAATAAGAGGCTATACTTTTTCATTGTGTCTGCTCCTTGCACCAAAATAATTTGTTCCAACGATTCCTATAATGATAACAATTGTTCCAACTAGGTGGTGTCGATGAAATTCTTCCTTCAAAAAAATTACACCCGCTAAAATTGTAATGAGTGTTGCAAAATTACTGAAAACGCTCATTTTCGATGCATCTATTTTTGATAAAGCATAATTGGAAAGATAGGATGTTCCTAAAGACGATAGGATTCCTAAATATAAAATGGCAAGAACAAAATCCCAGTGTCCAAAAGGTTGCATAAATTGATGGACTGTTCCATTCATTACGTGGTTTGTTAGTGCCAGTACATTAAAAGCTATAAACCCGAACAAGGTCATGATATATGTGATAGTGAATAATGAATAGCGTTGCGTTAACTTTCTGGCAAATACGTTGTATAGTGAGGCTGTAAGTGCTGATAGTAAAATCAAACCAGTCCCGATTAGACTTGTATTGGTGCCCCCTGTCCCGTTCATGTACATAATATACATCACACCGAGTACCGATAAACCAATCGCTATTTTTTGACTATGTGTAGACGTTTCCTTTAAAATGATACTTGCAAAAATTAACGTAAAAATTGGTATTGTCGCTTGAATAATACCTGCTTCCGATGAAGATGTATGCACTAACCCAAATACTTGAAAGGCAAAAAAGAGTGTCGGATATAAGATGGCTAACAATGCAATCTGCAGTATATCTTTTTTTGTCACGTTGACTTTGTTCGATCCTTTTTTTAACACGAACAACACTGTGGCAGCGATCCATGCAATGGTAAACCTATGAGCCAATGTATCTAATGGTGTTGCAACCGTTAATGTCACTTTAACAAACATAAATGACAATCCGATAATGATTGCATAGATGGTTGCTGCGATATATGCATTTCTATTTTCAATCATTTCGATTTCCCCCTCATATTGATCCGGCCGGTACCATTATCATAAGGGATAATAATAACCTTGACGATATAAAAAATACACATCTGTACCGATACAGATGTGCAAGGAGGTTTATGATGCTTAAATATGAATCAATCTATCAATCACTTCTGATGCAAATTCAGTCTGGTAAATTTTCGACTGGTGCAAAATTACCATCGATTCGAAATTTAACTGTGCAATATTCTTGTAGTAAAAGCACGGTTTTGACCGCTTTAAATAAATTGGAGGAGCAACATATTATTTATGCCCTACCGAAAAGTGGGTATTATGTTGTGGATAATCACATCTTCAAAACCCCATCACCGGCTGACATAATTGACTTTGCCAGCGCATCTCCTACTTGGCATGCATTTCCTTATAAAGACTTTCAACATTGTATTAATAAAGCAATTGACACATATCAAGAAGAATTATTTCGCTATGGCACCCTAAAAGGTTTGCCCTCACTAATTGAAGAGGCTAAAAAACTCTTAGAATCTTATCAAGTATTTACACGTTCTGAACAGATTTTCATCACTACAGGTGTTCAACAGGCTCTTTTTTTATTAAGTATTATGCCCTTTCCAAATAATCGTTCCACCATTCTAGTTGAACAGCCTAGCTATCATCTATATATGGATCTGCTGAAAACCTTACAGCTTCCAGCAATAGGAATTCAACGTACCGCGAAAGGTATTGATTTAGGGCGACTAGAACAAATATTTCATGAAGAAGATATTAAATTTTTTTATACAATGCCACGCTTTCATAATCCTTTAGGGACGTCATACAGTAAAAAAGAAAAAGAGGCTATTTTACAGTTAGCCCACCAATATAATGTGTTTATTATAGAAGATGATTATTTAGCAGATTTTGAATACAATCCGAAGAACGATCCTCTTTTTGCTGATGATTACCATGATAAAGTCATCTATTTAAAAAGTTTTTCAAAAATTATGTTTCCTGGGTTAAGAGTTGGATTGGCGGTTCTTCCGCCTTCACTTATTGACATTTTTCAAAAATATAAAATGACAACGGATATCGACAGCTCTATGATTTCACAAGCCGGATTATATCTCTATTTGAAAAGTGGTATGTTCGAGCATAATAAAATGAATGTAAGTAACATTTATCATGAGCGCGCGAAAATCCTTCATCAATCAATACGAGATCATTTACCTACTTATGAATCATCATCAGAAGTTGTAATGCATAGTCATATTGAGTTGCCCAAGCGTGTGAATTTGAAATCGTTTGTTTATCATTTGCAAGAAGAAGGCATATATATGGATTCAGTTGAAAGAAATTATCTAGATGACTTTTACCATGAACGGATTTTGAAGTTGAATGTTTCAAATGTTGACGGCCATCGAATTGAAGAAGGTATTAAGAAAATTGCAAGTGCATTAATAAAACCTGAAAACTACTTTTTCTAGTGATTATGATGCCAGGCACAAACACTATTCAGAATAGTGTTTGTGCCTGGCATCAAATTTGTTTAATCAAAGCTCACATATGATCTGATCTACAAGGATGGATAATTAATCGTCATATTTAATCTTGTCACTCCATTGCCTGGATTGTGATACGCATGTTTACAGTTAGCTTTGAATCTAATCGAGTGATCTTTTTCGAGTAAATAGATTTGCCCTGATATCGTTAATTCGAGCTGCCCATCAAATACAGTAATGTATTCCTCTGTGCCATCATGATGAGGATCTGCTTCTAAATACCCCCCCGGCTCAATTTCTACCATGTATATTTCAAACTGTTTATCATCTTCGAATGGAAAATATGGATACACTTTATATTTCCCATCATTCTCTGGCAATTCCAATAAATCGTTTTTTGATATTATCGTTACATCATTCGTTGATTCCTTAATTAGTGAAGTGAAAGAAACCTTTAATCCATTCGCAATTTTCCACATGGTCGTTATCGTCGGAATAGAGTCCCCACGTTCTATTTGGCCTAACATTGTTTTACTGACACCTGTTAATTCTGAAACTTTATCCAGACTTAATTTATTTGCCTTTCTGTATGCTCTCATATTTTCAGCTACCACTACATGTATTTCCTTCACATCGTATCCTCCATTTTTTATTTACAATATAACGTATATATTGTACAATTTAAAGCACATATCAATATAAAGCATTTTTGTACATTATAACACACAAGGGGTGCAGTCATCATGTCCATGTTGTCACTATTGGTTTATGCATTTGTCGCAAGTTTCACACCGGGTCCTAATAATATTATGTCGTTGTATTACGCCAATAAATTTGGCTTGAAACAGACTTCCAGATTTTGCATAGGGGTTGGTTTTGGATTTTTTATTTTATTATTACTCGCAAATTATTTTAGTGTTGCATTAAATACCGTTTTTCCAGAAGTCGAGTTAATGATGAAATTATTTGGTTGCCTCTATTTACTTTATCTAGCATATAAAATAATGACAAGTAAACCTGGTAAAGAACAACAATTTAATAATCGATATAATAATTTAAAGTCAGGCGCTATGTTGCAATTCATCAATCCTAAAGCAACTATTTATGCCATTACAGTCACCGCCACATTCGTGACACCCTTTTATCACCATTATTTGACTCAGTTTCTATTTGTAATCTTGTTAGCTATGATTGGATTCTTAGGGACATTCAGTTGGAGTTTGTTTGGGTCATTTTTCAAGAAGTGGATTGCTAAATATCAGACGATTTTCAATAGCATCATGGCTTTGTTACTTGTTTATACTGCGGCTACGATTTTATCTCATTAAAAATCCCTACTAAAAAGGAATGAAGAAATAGGAGAATATCGCTGTATCTGTACTCGAATCAGGGGATATTATTAGAAATTTGAATGACTATAAATAGAAATACAACATGTGTGTTTGTTGAATAAGAAGTAAAAGGGTGGTACATAATATTTACGAATATGTTAACGATAATATTAAAGTTACAGATTTATCTACGAATGATCGCTTCGGATTAGATTCCAATAAAACAGTAATTCCAATTAATGCAACGACTAATGTCTGTGCCAAGGCTTTAACATCTGGGTTGCTTTCTAACTCACCTGATTTAATACCTTTTAGAAGGGTTTCTTGAAATATGACTGAAAAATACATTTCGTGCTCCCTCTTAAGGATTTCAAATTTTTCATCGCGTGGAGCAAGCTCTACAATTGTATTAATACAAAAACAGCCCTTACTTACTTTGTTCATGTACTCTTCTTCTATCATTTCTTCAAATAGATTACGAAATGCTTCCTTCACAGATGTAGTGTTTTGTAGTTTTGTTCTAATTAGGGAGGCATGGAAGGTAGCAAAATAATAATAAAAATCTCTTCACGCTTAATCCTCTTCTCGATATTTAGAACGTTATAAATTCGAAAGAGCTACACTCATTTTTTCCGAATAAAATAAGGCCCACATTCCATTTCATGCGTCATGATAAATGTCCAGTTACCATTCCAATCCATTATATAAATGTCACCAAAATACATGTTAAGCTGGTCATATGGTAAATCTTCGATTGTAAGTGTTTTAGCATTTTCAAGAAGATACGCCTCGTTTATAAACTGATAAAAAATGGTGCACTTTTGCTTCAATTGTTTTATAAATGCTGCTTCCGCTGCTTCTTTCTCCAAACACTCAACTTTTTCCCAACTACATAAATGCCATAGAAATCCATCCATTCCGATTGAATTTTGTTCTTCCGCTGAAAGATGATTTGCAAAGCACTCCCGCCATTTCTCCCGCAGATAATGTCCCCACTTTGGTATTTCCTGTACCTGTAATTCTTTATATCTCAATTTATTTTCCCTCATTCTCAATAATCTTTATAACTAGAAGTATACGATTATAATAAGTAACAAAAAAGAACAGACTAGTTTCAGTCTGTCCTGAATTATTTCTTATTTAATCAAACAAACGATTCAAATTCGCCATCTCAATAGCAGATACTGCCGCATCATAGCCTTTGTTTCCAGCTTTAGTACCAGCGCGTTCAATTGCTTGTTCAATTGTTTCCGTCGTTACAATACCGAACATAACCGGAACACCTGTCGTTAACCCAACACTAGCGATGCCTTTAGCAGTTTCATTACATACATAATCATAGTGCGTAGTAGAACCACGAATAACAGAACCTAAACCGATAATTGCATCATATTTTTTCGTTTCGGCCATTTTTTTCGCGATGAAAGGTACTTCAAATGCACCTGGTACCCATGCAACATCCACATTTTCTTCGGCAACGCCGTGACGTTTCAAGCCGTCCATTGCACCGTCCAATAATTTACCGTTAATAAATTCATTAAATCTACCGACAACTACCCCAATTTTTAAATCTGTTCCGATTAACTGTGCTTCAAATACTTTTCCCATTTTCATCTCTCCTCTTTTACATTTTTAAACGAGTGCTTTAATCCCTTGTTCTGAACGATAGTTCACTAATGCTTCAATTGTTACAAACTTCAAATCATGTGCTTCGGCAATTGTATGTAATTCCGGAACCCTAGCCATGGAACCGTCGGCACTCATAATTTCACAAATAACGCCGGAAGGTTGAACACCACAAAGTTTCGCAAAATCGACAGCTGCTTCCGTGTGACCTGGACGCTCCAGTACGCCGTTATCTTTTGCGATAAGCGGGAACACATGCCCTGGACGGCGGAAATCTGAGCTAACCGAGTCAGAATTGAACAATTGTAAAATCGTTTCGGAGCGCTCAAAAGCACTAATACCTGTTTCCGTTGTTTTATAATCAATACTAACCGTAAACGCTGTTTGATGATTATCCGTATTACGCGCAACCATCGGATGTAAATCAAGGCGATCCGCTAGTTCTTGTGTGATTGGCGTGCAAATCAGCCCGCGACCATATGTTGCCATAAAGTTAATATTTTCAGGAGTTGCAAAATCTGCCAGCACGAGAAAATCTCCCTCATTTTCACGACTTTCATCATCGACAACAATAATGATCTTCCCTTTTTTTAAATCCTCAATTGCTTCATCGATTGTATGGAACATATAAATAACCTCCTTTAACATGTTAAAATCCATTTTGTCTTAAAAAATCCATCGTAATAGACGAATTTTCTTTCTTTCGATCCAAATGATTGATCACATATTTGCCAAGTAAATCATTTTCAATATTTACAACATCCTGCTCTTTTTTGATTCCTAAAATTGTTTCACTAAATGTAAGTGGTAT
The DNA here is from genome assembly GCF_044762745.1 of Psychrobacillus sp. NPDC096426. Taxonomy (NCBI): domain Bacteria; kingdom Bacillati; phylum Bacillota; class Bacilli; order Caryophanales; family Bacillaceae; genus Psychrobacillus; species Psychrobacillus sp. NPDC096426. The sequence goes on from NZ_JBIWEX010000004.1 coordinate 66,830, forward strand.
AAGCGAAATCGTAAGCTGTTTTGGCTGAACGTCGAATATAGTTAAACTAATGCCATCGATTGCAACCGAACCTTTTAACATGCAGTATTTACTCAGTTCTTCGCTGATGCCAATATCGACATATACCGCGTTTTCTATTTTTCTTTTTCTTAAAATAACACCTGTTCCATCCACATGCCCCGAAACAAAGTGACCGCCAAATCGACCGTTTGCAGGCATCGCCCGCTCCAGATTAACGACATGTCCCATTTGTAAAGAACGAATGCTTGTAGACTTCACTGTTTCTGGCATCACATCGACCGTGAATATATTGCTCGAAAATGAAATCACTGTTAAACATACACCATTTACCGCGATACTATCCCCTAAGTGAATATCTTCTACAATCTTTTTGGATTCCAATGTTAACTGCATACTATTAGGCCCACTTTTCATCGACTTCACCTTGCCTAAGTCTTCTACAATGCCCGTGAACATTCACAACACCTCTTTTCTATAAAGAAATTTTGTTCAAAAAGAAAACCCCATAGATCAGCTCTACGGGGTTAGTTTTGGGAAATTATGTTTTACGCATCGACAAATAAACCTTTTAGAGGTATTGTTTTACCCCATAAGGAAATAAGCTTGCTCGTACATCCTTCTCCCATCCAGACTATACTGTCGGCTTTGGAGTTGCACCAAATCCTGCCTTAAAAAGGCTCACGGGCTTAGAATTTCTTCATCACCGTCGATTGGGAATTTCACCCGACCCCGAAGGAATACACTTGTATGAAATTAATTCGGTTTTATTGCAAAAATAAAACCCCATAGATATATCTCTACGGGGTCGTTTGAAAATTTATATTTTACGCATCAACAAATAAACCTTTAGAAGTGTATTTTTCTCCATAAGGAAATAAGCTTGCTCGTACATCCTTCTCCCATCCAGACTATACTGTCGGCTTTGGAGTTGCACCAAATCCTGCCTTTATTTTTTAAAAAGAAAGGCTCACGGGCTTAGAATTTCTTCATCACCGTCGATTGGGAATTTCACCCGACCCCGAAGGACTATTCATCTATAAAATCTAGTATACCACTAGGGCAATAAAAATTCATTTAAAATAACTTAAGCAACATTACATTTATCTGCAGCCTTGTCCTGGTACTAGTTTAGCCATATAAGACATTGCTTCATCTAAGTCAACATTTTCATGATACTGCCAAGTCTTATAGTTCATCGCACCACCAGGTTTAATATCTACAAGCATAAGACCAGTATCTTCTAATAACATTTTCAGATCTTGAGGAGAATAACATCTTAATGATTGCGTAACGTTTTCATCCCCATCAAACCATGTATCTAGCATGCGACAATTCAAAAAATCAAAGTCATATTTTCGAAGCTTACTGCCGACCATCATCTCTTGACCTGCAACACTTGCCCAATACCAAGGCGCATAAATATCTATTAAGATACATCCATCCGGTTTTAGCCAATTGCTCATTCGTTTTAATAGTTTCTGTTGATCATGATCATCACCGATACCAAATCCATCTATATAGCAAATAACATCAAAGGATTTAGGAAGGTCGACCTCGTAAAAGTCTCCTTCAATGATTTCAAGCTCACCGATCAAATTATGTTCGTTTTTTAGCTTTTTCATATAGTCAACTCGGGATCCCACTAACTCAACCGCACTAACATCATATCCTTTTTTAGCAGCTGTTATTGCAAATTCTCCACCTCCAGCACCTAACTCCAAAATGGACTGGAAAGGTTTAGAAGCCAAAGTCTCTATTTTCGTCAATATTTCCTCATGCTCTTCGTTTGGTCCTGTTAAACCTTCTTTATATAATTGAAATTGTTTGTTGTAAAAATTATTTACCCATTCCATACCGAACACTCCTTATTCAACATTTATTTCATTCAATAAGGTCGAATCAGAAAGGATCAATTGTAAAGCAACATATATTGCCCTCCGATAATTTGTAGTTTAATAGATTTTAACACAGATTATTCAGAAAAGTAAACTTGACTCTATGTACAAATAAAAACTAATCTATTACCTATTTATTTTCTCTTTCACTAGATTTGTTAAAATTTTCTCTACAAAGAAAAATCCATATAACGATTCATTTTCCTCAATAATTGCATAAACCTTTTCTAAATGAACAATAGCCTGGTTTAAGTCTTTCTCTAAATAAGCAACCATTGCTTGTCCCCTATAATAAGATACTGGCTCGATAATGGAGAGATTTTTCTGAAGTTTAACAATATCTTGTGTATGATAGTTATCGTCTAGCAATAACTCGATTTGATGCATGTTAATAATAAAGCTCATTTGAAATTTATTATCTTTTGTAATAGGGATCGATTTGTATGGTTGCATCACTTTCACAGCATTATGGAAGCCATTTTGATAGACTTCGTAATAGTATAGGAGCATGGCATATTGCAAATTTTCAATAGATGGCTGCTTTTGTCTTGCAAAGTTTACTAATTCTACATCCCATTGTATTGGTTGCTTATTACTAAGCAATTCCTTCGATAATACAAGTTCATCTAATAATTTGATAGTTTCATCATTATTCTTTAATAGTGTTAACAATACATAACCATCAGTCTTCATGCTCGTCTTTAAAGGAATTGCTGTTGCACAAAAAATAGCTATGTTCATAATCGCAAAATACATAAAAAGAATATAACCCGACAAATAATAGAGAGCCAAACTTAAGATCCCGATCAATACCGAAGCAACAGGACCTCCTGCTACAAATAACGCTTCCTTTTTAGCTAATTTTTTGTATCCAACTCTAGGAGGTATCATCAATGCAACGCCTCCCAAAAATAACCAGATTTTATTTTCCTTCAAGCTTATTCCATCCACAGTTTTCAAACATTGAACTGGTCCTGAAATAAAGAAAACAAATTCAAATCCACCAGCCTTTCCTGCAACGACATGACCTAACTCATGAATAGTTATCGCAAGCCACAACGATAACAAAATTCCTGAAAGCATGACAGTCATTTCGTATGTACGATCAAAAGTGACACCTACTAAGATCATTAATAATGCACATAGGGAGACCCATTTAGGAGTTACAATCGATTTCATACCTCCGCCCCCTGCTTCCATTTTTGATATTGAACAGAGCAGACCATCATGATCGAAGGCATCGTAAAGACGAATGAAAAAATGAATGCCCACTTACTTACTTGCTGAATTGGACCTTCCGTAATTGTCATCAATGCCCACAAAATTATCGTTGCGACTAAAAAGAAAAGTGTGACAAAATATATCGGTCTTGCTAATCTAGACAATTTATCTATCGATGAATCCGCATCACTATAAATCGGAATCGTGCCTGGCATAGCTCTAAAAATATGCATATCATTTTTCGAACAAACATGTGTCCATCCAGAACTTGCAAATACTTCAAAGTATTCATCCTTGTCATCTTCCAAGAGCTTACGGTAATCAATACTATATTGGATTTCTCCAAACTCTCTTTTTTCTAATCTATAGCCTCCTAGAGCAAAATCTTTTAAATGCCAGCCTTCCGTCCCTTTTAGTTGTAGCAATTGCATATCCTTTTCTTCCGCAAAAGCTAGACCATTTGAAACAATATATTTTGACTTTTCATGATGTACTCCCCCCTTGAAGCCCTGTTTCTGCCAACTTAATCATAACCTTTCGCCGTTCGATATCTTCAGCCAAAACTTTTCTACCCTTTTCTGTTAATACGTACACTTTCCTACGTGAATCTGTTTCATCATGCAGTACAATAAGTTGTTCACTTAGCAATTTTTTAATAATTGTATAAAGTGTTGCTGGTCCAATAACAAATGCTCCTTTTGTTATTTCCTCAATTAGACTCATGACTGCGTATCCATGTTTCGGCTGTGCAAGTGCAGCCATAATGTAAAACACTGAGTCTGTTAATTGTTCGAGTGATTTCAAAATAATCCTCCTTAATATATCACTTATTGATATAACTAAAAATAATATATCAATAAGTGATATAAAAAAGCAACCCCAAATCGGGATTGCTTTTTATAACATAAAAGATGATTCAGATTTAATAACACCTAATAAGATTGTTAATCCTTCTTTTAACTCTTCCAAAGTAGCGTAAGCATAGGAAAGTCGAATATGATGCCAATCACTCGGATCGTATATATAACCAGGGTTAATGAGTACGTTTTGCTTTATGAGCTTCAAGAATAGTGCTTTATTCACAACTGGTTCGTTGAATCTTAGCCATATATAGAAGCCCCCCATTGAATTCTCCCATGTGGCTATTTGACTGAAATCTTTATTAAGAATATCCTCTACGAACAAGGCACGCTCTTTTAATTGTTGGCGTAATCTTACAACATGCTCCTCGTATAAACCAGTAGAAAGCCAGTGGGCAACAATTTCTTGTGAGAAGGCACTCGATCCGTAATCCGTCTGCATTTTAATATCTGCCAGTCGTTTAATAACAGGTTCAGGGGCTACAACCCAGCCAATTCTAAGTCCCGGACTTAATGTTTTAGACACACTCCCTAAGTATAAAACTTGTCCTGTTTGATCCAGAGATTTCATGGCCGGTAGCGATTCCTCAAATAATAATTCATAATACACATCGTCTTCAATTATTGGTATTTGTAGTTCTGCACATATTTCCAATAGTTCTTTCCGCTCCAGGGGCGTTAAATTACTCCCTGTTGGATTATGCAAAGTTGGAACCGTATAAAAAAGTGACTGTTTTTTTCCTCTAATAACTTTTAATGTTTCAACTAAGCGTTCATTCCTCTCGACGGACACCATTTGCATACCAGCAGATTGAAATGGGTGCACCGAGTTTAAATAAGATGGATACTCTTGAAAAACAATTGATTGCTGCTCCAGTAAACCGACGGAGATTAATTGCAAAGCTTGCAATGCCCCCGAAACAATTAAAATACTCTCAGGTGATGTATGTATTCCCCGCTTCTGCAAATATTCGCTTAAAATTATTCGAAGTCTCTTACTTCCTTTCGGCTCTGAATAACCGATATCTCGTGCGTTTAGTGAAATAGCTTGAAGTGATTGTTCTAAAAGCTTCGTTGGTAATAAATCCGGTGAAAGTTCACCAGTACCAAGTCTAATTATAGAGGAATCTTGCTCATATTCATTAATCAGCTGGATTGTATGATAATTTGGTTTATGGATACTTGCTTGTATATGCTTGTGCCAATTTGGCTGCGATTTGTTCAAAAGTATATTCCATGAGTTATTGGATACAAAAGTACCGGCCCCTCTTTTCATTTCAAGCAAACCATCCGCCTTTAATTCATCAAGAACTTCGATAATTGTACTTCGGTTCACCCCTAACAGCTCAGCTAATTTGCGCTGTGGTGGTAGTTTTGTACCAACTGGCCATTCTCCTTGCTCTATACGTGTCGTAATCCATTCGACAATTTGGATATGGAGTGACAAATGCGAGTGACGATCTGGTGTCCAATTCAAAGTATCTCTCCTTCAATTGGTTGGTTCTTAAACCATCCAATTGGTTGTTTTCTTTTAGTTGTAACATAGTTAAAGTAATATGAGAAGGGAGTTTTTTAATTGGAAGCAATCATACATGGTATTTTATTAGCATTTGGACTTATATTGCCTTTAGGTGTACAAAACGTTTTTATTTTTTCGCAAGGAGCCACACAACCGAGTGTATTAAAGGCTTTACCTGCTGCTATTACAGCTGCTATCTGTGACACTTTACTAATAGTACTCGCTGTATTTGGTTTGTCCGTCATTGTATTGCAATTGGAGGGCTTGCGACTAGCACTGATGATAGTTGGCATTGTATTTCTTTTATATATGGGGTATTCGATTTGGAAAGCAAAACCTACTAGCCTAGAAACGGAGAAAAGTTTAAAAGCAAGGAAGCAAATTGTCTTTGCGATGTCCGTTTCCCTATTAAATCCACATGCTATTTTAGACACGGTTGGCGTCATTGGGACTAGTGCACTAAAGTACGTTGGGACAGAGCAGTTATTATTTATGGTAGCTTGTATCGTTGTATCATGGTGTTGGTTTTTTGGACTGACATTTGCAGGAGCAACGATGAAAAAAATGGATGGTACAGGAAAGCTGATGACTATTTTTAATAAATGTTCCGCTGTTTTTATATGGTGTACCGCAGTTTATCTTCTTGTAGGTTTGCGTTAATTGCTGAATTTCACTGTTCTAAAGACGATATAATCCCTATATAGATAATCTGGCGGTTTTCAAGTGTGATTTTGCGATTCAGGGTTTTATATCTTGCGACTGTCAAAATCAAATGTGTATATCAGGAGGTGAATAGTAAATTGAAGGAAATGATAGAAAAAAGGTTAGCCTATTTATATTCTGGCGAATTATCTTCTATAATCGTTTTTGTCCCCGTTAGTTATCTATTAAATTACGCATTCCCCAATCTACAATTGTATTCTCTATATTCATTTTGGGTATCTTTTATTCTTTTAGAGTTTCTTTTATTGCAAGGAACGATTTATTGGTATACAAAACTTAAAAGACTAAGAAATGAGAATAATTCTATAACTCCGATTAAGGTTGTTCGATAGTTACATTGTTCAAAAACGCTGTCTATAGTTATGATTATGTCCACAATTTTTGTATTTGCGTTTGATTTCATTAAATGGTATCCATCTTTACCATTAGGTGGGTTAGCAATTGCCTTGTTCATTTATATCTTTGCAATTTTAGAGTTTATTAACTACTTTCACATTCAACTATCATACGATAATGTCTCTGACATAAGAAATTTGTTAAAAAGTAGGAATTTGAAGAAATCCAGTATGTATAAAGATTTAAAACGAATTAAGAAATTGAAACACTGAAACTAGAGTTCCAATTAAATTTCACCCTAAAATCAACAATGAATTTTTACAAAGCCTTTCATTTAAAATATCTGACAATTAATGAAGAAACACTTCTTTTCTTCCGTTGCTCCTGTATAATATTTAAAAAATGAGGTGAGCACGGTGATTAATGAAATGAAAGGAATGCTAACAAAAAGGTGCAAATACTTATCGACCGCAGAAATAACACAATTGCAACAGGCAATGGAATTTGCCGAACAAGGACATAGTGGACAAACAAGAGCAACGGGAGAACCATATATCATCCACCCGCTTGAGGTATGTCTAATTTTAGCAGAATATAAAGCAGATCTCCTATCATTAATATGTGCATTACTACATGATGTGGTGGAAGACACAGCAGTTTCTTTGTCTGAGATCGAACAACATTTTGGCAAGCAAGTTGCTTTCATTGTGGACGGGTTAACAAAGTTTGAGAAAGGAACAATTGAAAAGGAAGAATATGGCGCCATTAACACAGAAAAGCTTCTTTCAACCGCTATCATGGATATCCGTGTAGCCGCCATAAAACTGGCGGATCGTCTACATAATATGAGAACTCTCGCAATTAAAAGAATCGAAAAGAAAATACCTTATGCGAATGAAACATTATTATTCTTTTCTCCACTTGCCGAAAAAATTGGATTATATAGAATTCAAGAGGAATTAGAGGATTTAGCATTTAGCTATTTAAATATGCCAAAGTATAAACGATATAAAAAAATCATGGAAGATTATGCGAAAAACTACTCTACGACTCTCCATAAGTTCATTCAAAAAGTGCAAGAATGCGATTCAAATAACGTCATTATTCACACAGAGTGTCGAAAACCTCCTCTTTTCAAAGCATATAATCTGATAAGTGAAGGACACCATATTCCTAATCTTTTTACTATTCATGTTACAACCAAAACAGCACTTAGTTGCTACACAGCTCTTGGAATTATCCATTCAATATTTGAACCCATACCTGATCAATTTATTGATCAAATAGCGATTGAACAGCACCCATTTTTAAAATATCTTATAACAAAGGTTAAAATCAATCATCAGATTATCCAAGTCATTATCCATGATGAAAAAACGCAAAGCTTCTATAAAAATGGAGTCTTTGACAATTTACAGGAAACCGATATGCAACATCTGAGCGAAAAACTTTTAGGAAACTCTATTCACTCTGTAAAATCAATCTCAAATAATTCGATCGCATTTTGTGAGTTAATTTCATTTGAATTATTCCAAAAAGAAATAACAGTGTTCACTCCAAAAATGGATGCGATTGTACTACCAGCAAACTCCAATATCATTGATTTTGCATATGCATTAGATCCTTCACTAGCAAGTAAAATGGCCTTTGCTAAAGTGAACGGTAAAGTCCAATCGCTTCAAACAACATTACAAAATATGGACATTGTCGAAATCCACACAAAAAATAAAATAACGGCCAACGCTAAATGGTTACTCCATGTACAGACATCAAAGGCTGTAAAAGAAATAATGAAAGTTGTTGATGATTGTTAATTCTAAAAAGCAATATAACGATTAAAAACACAAAAAATATGTTGTAACCTAATCATTTCGCTTAGAGGCTACAAAATATTTTTTTTTGAAATCGCTTCTTTTTAAGCTTCATTTCCTAATTCTGGATAATATAAATCCTTTCGCAAGCATACATCACGATGGCGTAGCTGCTCCTCCCCTTTGAAACGTAGCCAGATTTCATCATCAGCCATAACACCATGGCACAATACCCCAGTGGTTGAAGGCGTTTACACCTAGGGATGCAAGTAACTCATCTGCATTCACACGCGTTGTTGGAAATGTCCACCACTTTAACCAACGTTCTATTTCTTCACGAGTAATGAAACCTTCCATATTCGGGGAGAACTGCTTATTGAAACCTATAATATAGTTAATAACGTATGGTGACTCCCCTTCTTTAGGTTTTAAATCTACAGAAGCGATAACATCAGAAATATTGCAGCATTTTCTAACAAACAAATCCAGAAAATGGATTCAAACAATTAATTGGCCATTGAAAGTAACTAATTCTTATGACAGCAAGTAAACTTGGAGTGAGACGTCAATGACTGTTACTCGTTTTTTGAGAACGTTGCGGAAATGCCTCAAAATGTTGCACGTTTGAAGTGGAAGTTTCGTATATGCTCTTCAATGTTGCGAGTAACCCCTGCTACGTTGCGCATTTATTAATCGACATTATTCACCAAGAATAAAGTGCCGAATCATTGGGATGATCTTATTATTGGCAATGTGCAGAAAATCGACTTAGCGTTCGAAATAAAAGCATTGTTTTACTTCAAAGTTCTAACTTTCCAAGCTCATCATAGAATAGAAGAATTCTAACTTTTAGAAATGATAAATTGCTGGAAAAGGGGACAAGAAGATGTTTGCCGTTCATTTTTATGAAAACAAGACGAAAGTGTTAAATCAAGCGTTAAGAAGAATACCTGCAGTAGGAGAAGCATTAAAAATTAAAGGTAGAAAAGGAAAAGTTATAAGCGTGATAGAAATGGATGAAAGTACCTATCATGTCTATATGGAGTTTGAAAAAATAGTAGAGAAAAACATCGCAAACACGAAAGACCTTGGGAAGAAGAAAAGAAGGTAAATATCCTTAGGTAAAAACAACACTAATAGAAAAAGCGAGAGTTATTTTTACTCTCGTTTTTTATTGGAATTCCCCAAAAACGATAGACTCCCTGTCCTTATTGCTCTATAATTACGATAATATTGCTAAAAACGAACAATGAGGTGTAGTTTATGAATAAATATACGCAAGTTTTTCAAGGGACAGCTTTTACTAGCAAGTCACCGAAAGAAGTGGAAATCTTAAAAGACTATCTATTTTGCATTAATAACAAAGGAATGATTGAGCGAGTTGTGGCACCTGTAGATGCCGACTATCCAGTTTTACTAAATGCTTATGAAGGGGCAGAAAACTTTCAGCGCTTAGCCGAGGGTCAATATTTCTTACCTGGTTTTGTCGATTTACATGTGCATGCTCCGCAATGGGCACAATCTGGAACAGCACTAGATATTCCCCTTTATGATTGGTTAAATACATATACGTTCCCGATTGAGTCGAAGTTTTCGGATTTAGAATTCGCGAAAACAGTTTACGAAGATGTAGTAAACACCCTGCTAGCAAATGGAACTACTACGGCCCTTTATTTTGCAACTGTACATAAAGAAGCAAGTTTTATGCTAGCTGAAATATGTGCGAACAAAGGCCAACGCGGTCTAGTTGGAAAAGTAGTCATGGATAATCCCGATCAAAATCCAGACTTTTATCGAGATGCTAGCACGCAAACTGCTTTAGAAGATACAGAAGCATTTATTTTAGCTGTAAAGAACTTGCTAAAACTACTAAACAAGGGGTGTATCCAGTAGTGACACCTCGTTTTATCCCAAGCTGTACGGATGATGCTTTAAAAGGTTTAGGAGAACTTGCTGCAAAACACGATACGCATATTCAATCGCACTGCAGTGAAAGTGATTGGGAGCATGGCTATGTACAAGATCGATTCCAAAAGAATGATGCCTTTGCCTTGAATGATTTTGGTTTATTAGGTGATAAATCTGTGATGGCACATTGTAATTTCTTAGATGAAGACGATGCACATCTGTTTGCTGAAACGGGAACTGCCGTTTGCCATTGTCCAGTATCTAATGCTTACTTCGCAAATAGCGTCATTCCGATCGCTCATTTGCATGCAAAGGGTGTGGAGATTGGATTAGGCTCTGATATTTCCGGTGGTTTTTCGCCTAGTCTTTTCGATAATGCTAGACAGGCTGTAATATCATCGAGAATGTTAGAAGATGGCGTGAATACAAAGCTTCCTGCTAGTGAACGCGGGGTGCCAAATTCACGTATTACGATTAACGAGGCATTTTACTTGGCAACTGCTGGTGGAGGAGAAGGTTTAAGTTTACCAATCGGACGTTTAGCAGAAAATTATGCATGGGATGTACAAATCATCGATACAAAATTAGCGACTGCAAAATTACCTATTTTTAACGATGAGGAAGATTTGCATGATGTCTTCCAAAAAATAATGTATCTAGTGCGACCAGAAAATATTCGGGAAGTTTGGGTTCAAGGCGAAAAAGTTCATTCACGTATGTAATCAAGAAGGAGATACTAGCAATTCTAGTACCTCCTTCTTGTGTTTTTATAGGCATTTATTTAAACTCAAGGTGCATCAATTTCTTTACCATCTGCAACCCTAGTTATTCTTTCTAACATCGTCGGATGGCCATATCGAAACCATTTCACGAGAAGTGGTGGGTTCACTTCATTTAAACCTGCCTTCGTCAATGCCTGAAAAGTACTTACAGCTGCCTCCGGGTCATCTACTAACTCTATTGCATATTGATCCGCTCTCGTTTCTTGATATCTAGAAACGTAATTTGAAACTGGACTTGAAACGAATAGTAAAAAAGAAGTGAGCAATAAAAATAATGGCAACGAATGAATAGCATTTAGTCGCTTGATTTTTAAGATACGTCCAAAATGCTTAATGACCCATGGCATCAGTTTCGCCGTCAACCAAAGCCCTACTAGCATCATTAACAGATAGCCAGCGATCCCGAAATAGATATGTTTCTCCACATAATGCCCCATTTCATGTGCCATAATGAAGAGAATTTCATTATCGGATAATCGGCTTAAGGTCGTATCCCATAATACAATTCTTGCATTTCTCCCAATCCCTGTAACGTAGGCATTTAGCGCATTTGTCTTTTCCGCCATATTCACTTCATATACATGCTCTGTCGGAATATTCGCTTGTTCTGCAACCGCTAAAATTTTCGTTTCTAATTCTTTATCGGTCAGCGGATAGAAATCATTATACAACGGGTCAATAACAACTGGTTGGATGAACATAAGGAATAATGTAAAAGGAATCATTAATAGCCAAGCGTGTAGCCACCATCTCTTTGGTCTTTTATTGATTAGCCAATACAGGACGGTTACGATTAATACAGTCTCTCCAAATGTTATCCAAAAGTCTATGACATTATCCCGCATCCATGATGAAAAAGCTTGCGTACTTATACCGTAATGCTTGCTCAAATGATATCTGTAATAATCTATTGGAAATAATGCGATAAAAAGGAAAACGGATAGTAAAAATATATAAACTGCATTTTGTACGATTGCCCATTTGTTTTTTAATGGAAGCCATCTTTCAAATAATTGAGAAAGCCCAGTGATCAGTATAAATAAATAGATAAGCCACTCAAACGGAGTAATCACAAAAAAGAGGAAATTTCTTATTTTGGAATATTCCTGACTCAGATACATTTCACGATCCGTCATGAAGACTTTCGGATCCGCAACGGTACCTTTCAAAACTGCTGGTATGTCTCCACTTCCACTATGAAAAATATACATATACATTACTAAAGCATATACTCCAAATATCACTAGTGCGGTTATTCCCCATCTTTTTGCCAAATCCTCTTCTCCTCCACAGACTATTTCTTACATTAAGTGTAATCAAAAAGGATAAAGATAGAACCACTTTTTTCAATTAGCTGTATTCTTTCCAATAGAAACAAGTGCAATTAGTAGGTATACTTTTAAATGTAAAACTGTTCTTAGAAAACTTCTGCACCGACAGAATGCATGGTATCTTTGATTTCTTGCAAATTGGTCAGTTCATTTGCAAATAGCTGAAATGACGCTTTATCATGTGCATCAAGTGTTTCGTTTATTTTAAAATTCAAATGTAAAATTTTTAATTCCAAATCTAAAACAGAACAAATACTGCCGTTATCATACAGATCCTCCAAATCTTCCACATGTATAAGAAACTTAAATTCACTATTGACGATTACCCCGATATGCCACCCTAGTATATCGATATATTTCCGCTCATTTGTGATTGTCCATACATCTCCTTGACGGAAGTCAATAACATGTTGGTGCTTTTGTCCCGGACAGCAGCAACTTACTTGATGCTGAAAAAAATCTAGTATTATAAAACGGTCATTCATACGTATTCCTCCTTCATTCATCTTCCCTTTTCATCTTTCTTTAATCAGAAAAATTAAGTAGCGCTGGTCACTGTTTATGTGATATTTCTAGCTATATCGATCTTTCTTTTATTAACACGTAGGTGTTGATGGAAAAAACTCAAATGAAAATGATTATCACTATCATTCGTAATTGTATATGATAATGGTTATCAACGTCAAATTATTTTAGTTTTAACTTTCATATATCTTCCCTTGATTTTCTTTATTGAAAAGAGGCTTTTAAAATATTCCATTCAAATAGCAGCCAAGATATGATAAGGTAAATTATCTACAACTAATGATTAGAAGGTGAAGACCATGCTAGAAGTAAGTGAAAGTAAATTAGCACAGTATGTCGTTCATAATGTAAGCGACACACTTGTTTTAGGTGAAGAGGCATTTTCTCAGCCAGAAGTATTGCTAGAAGCTGCCTTTACACAATTAGCTTTTAACAAAATGGATTTGGAGCAGCAATACGAATTTTTTCACGAAACAAATATCGGGTTAAATGAAATGTATACATATGTGACATCCATTTTCGATAATAACAATAGCTTTCTGGAACAATCAAAACATATCGCCACACATTTACACAGTGTATCAGGGCATCCCAATATTAAAAGTGGAGACTTGTTTATTGGATTGTTCGAAAATTGTTTAATGTCTAATGAAGTAAAAAAGGTAATCGCCATCGTAAAAATAGAAGAAAAAGAAATGTTTTTAGATGTGAAAAACGAGCAAAATAAAATGATTGTAAATGGCGTTGACGGTATTAATGTTAAGAAACTCAATAATATGGCCATAGTCGTAGATATGGGAGCGGATCAAGCACCCGCTGTCTTTATAAAAACAAAAAAGAAAGAAGATGTGATCTACTGGCAAGAACGCTTTTTAAAAATTAAAGTAGTAGATGAACAATACCATAAAACAAATTTAGCGTTAACAGAATGCAAAAAATATATTTTAAAAGAAGAAAGTTTTACGAATACCGAGAAATTAGGGTTTTTAAACAAAACGCTCGATTATTTTAGAACCGAAGAAGAATTTCAGGTACATGAGTTTATCGATACTGTATTTGAAAAGGCAGATCCGGTACAAAAAGAAGTCATCATAAATTCGGTGAAACCGTACGAAACAGTAATTTCCGAAAGTGCGATCGAAAAGGTAGAAAAAACGTATAAGCGTAAAATCAAACTCGATTCCAATATTGAAATTCAAGTAAATGTTCGTGACATCGAACAAGTAGATGATCTAATTGAAGTTGGCTATGATGAAACAACCAATCGAAAGTTTTATAAAATCTATTTTCAAGAAGAAGTATAATCAAACGACAGAATCCCGTAACCCATGAATAGGGGTACGGGATTTAATTTGTACGCTATTACTGGAGAATGAATTATGTACAATTGAATAGTGGAAGAATACGAGCATATTATAAGGCTTTATATCACTCGTTCGTATTTTCTAGATTAAGTTTTAAATTTTCTTTTAATTCTTTCAAAGAGTCTTCGGTCGGAAAGAAATACCATATATCTTTCTTTTCAATCTCACTATACATCTTCTTATCTTCACCAACTAATTGTAATTGTTCAATTGGGTTTGTTTTAATCTTTTGATACATTTTCATTAGCTCAAAATATTTTGATGGGGGAATATTTGTTTGAACGTTCTCTCCAACGTCTTTTATCATATCGTCCATTTTGGTTATATTACTCAAACTTGTGGCTTTATTAATAATATCTTGGATTACTTGTTTTTGACGGGTATTACGTCCCCTATCTCCCTCTATATCTTTTTTTCGCATTCGAACATATGCAAGTGCTTCATTGCCTTGCAACAGCATTGGGCCTTTTGTATATGTCTTCCATTTTAAAGTATCAGCAAGTTGGATATCGACTGTGAATGGTACATCTACGTTAACACCGCCAACTGTATCCACAATATCTTCAAACCCTTGAAAATCAGTGGAAACATAATAATCAATTGGAATTTCTAATAGATTTTCTAATGTATTAATTGTATAATTTATCCCCCCATGCGCATATGCATGATTTATTTTATCTTTCATTCCAATTTCCTCTATATCAACCATTGTGTCACGCGGGATACTGACCATCGATATTTTTTGAGTTTGGGGGTTAACCGTTGTTACAAGTAGCATATCGGAACGCCCGTTTTTTTCTCCTTCTTTACGTTCAATACCTGCCAATAATATGGTGAACGCAGAATCCATATCTTTTATATTTTCAATATTTATCGAATCTTTAATATCCCCGTCCAAAGGCACATACATTTTGGAAGCAGCGTGTCTCGCTTCTAGCGTCAAATTGGTTGCAAAAACGATAACAGCGGATATTAAAAACATAGATAGGACAAGCACTGTATTCAAAATTTTTCTTTTTTTCGTTAATTTTCGCTTTGTTCGACGAGAAATAGTCATATCTTTCCCTCTTTGCTTTTAAAATATAATTTTACTAATTATACTGAAAATTGATTGATATGTATATGAGTGATTGTTCCCTAGATTTGACACAAGATAACTGCTAGGCATTTAACCTTTGAAAAACAATTGGAACAAGTTTATTTCTGATTGTCAAAAATCGAATAATTTAACCGTAATAATATTCAGAAGTTGATAAACATAGATTCCTTATAACTATTTCTCTTAGTTTTTGTCGTTCTTCTGACCTTTTTCTTCTTTCTCTATGTTAAATTTCTTATGTGTTACAATCTTCATAAGTTATTAAACTTGACTAACTAGAGTAAGATTACTTTATGAGTGTTAGACTAACAAAGTAGTGCTGTTTCCAAATTATTTATTTATTATCTTGAAGCCCTATTACAATCCATTCATCTACAATATCCCAAAAATTCACATTATATTCTGGCTTATCATTGGTAAACCATAATGTCGCTACATCATCGATACAGCTGTTTAAATCAATAGCAACATATCCCCCCATGCCATTTTCAAAAAAACCATATGTTGTAGCCATATTAATCCCTAATGGTTCATCTAATTCTTCAAGTATTCCCCATTCATAATCTTCAAAATGAGTAGTGCGTTCCACTGGTACAAGCCCCATAGCTCTACTTGGCAAATAATAAAACCCATTGTGTAACTTTTCATAGAACTCCTTAATAGATTTTGGTACATTAGACCAATTTTCTTGCATTTCTGAAGTATAAAGAGAATTGTTCGGTATACCACCTTCGTAGTAGAGAATCTCTTCATTTTCACTTTTTACGCTGTATAATACTGCATATTGTCCATTATCTATAATAAGTTCAATTTCTAATAAATTCTCTTTCAAGTATGATATAGTATTACTCAATTCTTTTTCACACACATTTTTCCATAACGCTATTAATTTGTCTTTCTTTCTAATTTTATCTGTTTCTTCAAATATTTCTATCCATTTTTCAGGCATATTTTCTTTTTCAATATTAAGCAAGTCTTTGTGAGATACAAACTCTATACTTTTCTGTACTGCTTTAAAAAAGATAATTTATCCACCCGAAATCACTCCTTTTTATTTATCCTATTAAATTCATCTGTCATCTTTTGTATCTCAATTTCTACAGGATTTAGTGAATGTACATTATTCACATACTTAAAAAGCTTAAAATCTTTATTTTCACCAAATGCCATTTTCATTCCTCCTAAAGCATTTTTTTACTTCCATGGTACCTTATCACCAAATTCAATCATTACACCTGTATTCGGATCGTAATAACCATTAGTTGGATTTTGGTAGTTTCCAAAACGAACATCTAAATGATCATTTATATCCGTTGTTCTACCTGAGCCAGGGCACCAATTTACTGATCTCATATGTTGCCCTTTGTTAGCTCATGCACCTTTCAATAAATCTTACGCATCTCCTTTTGTTGTTGACATCATTTCCTTATTTTTTTATCTTTCGTTCTTCTATCCTATTAATTAATCCTAAAAAACCTTGAATAAGCTATTAGCCATTCAAGGTTAAATTAAATAGTTTTTAAACTAAAAATTTTAACGAAGTATCCATTATCTAAAACAAATTTTATTAAATAACTAGTAAATTCGATACTTTCTTTTACACTAAAATACTTTATTGATTTTATTGAATAATGAGATTAATACGTTAGCCAAAACCTTTTTGAAAACACCTTTATGTTAAGTAACGATAGGCCAATTAATTCCTTACAGGTTATCAATTCCTTCTTGAAACATATCTATTACATAATCATCAAATGTATTGTATCGGGGAGATAGTTCTTTCCCACCTCTAATCCAACTAAATACTCTTTCATCATTAACATCAGCCGAATACATACATCTAACAAATTCCCCTGAATCCTCGATAACAATTAGGTTTATATCTAAACCTAATTGTCGCCATCTTTTAGTTGACTTCACTACAGATGCTCCTAATTCGCCTTGAACACCTTCAATTTCAACTCCACATATCCCTCCAGAGCCATAGTTTTTTACGAAATCACGATAGCTTTGTGGAAACTTTAACCCAAGGTTTTCTTCAGCATTACAAATATGTTTCTCTGAAGTCGCACCAAAAAAATCCTTCTCTTCACTATAATCTTCAATCATTTTAAGTATTTTTTTGTCCATAATTAACCTCTTTTCTACTGTTCGTTCGCACGCATTTTCCAATAGTTATTTCTAAAATTATTATACTGTTTTTCCAGCTCTGGATTATTTCTGAAACTATTTCCATCTTCAACCAAACCATGTAATGTAGTGCTATATTTATCATGGGTTGATTCTGCAATCTCAACCATTCCTCCAGGCTCTTTCTGAATTAAATGATGTAGCTCAACTTTACTATCTACCCCATTCTTTACCACATAGGGAGATTTACCTTTTGCCATCAATTCCATGTTTGTCAACCCACCTGCGCTCGCATCTTTTGGTAGGTAAGTTTTATCAATCTCAATTTGGTACACTCTTCTTGAAACATCTACTTCTTTTCCGGCTACTTTAACTGATCCATTTACTTCTATAGGAGTATATTGATCAGGTAACCAATCTAGTTCGATTTTTTCGGAAGATAATTTTGTGGATTTAAGTCTCACATTTCCAACTGGGGTACTTTTACCTATACCCTTCGCTCCAACATCCACATTTATTGTGTCAGTCTTAACATCTCCACTTTTGATCGTCGTAGGAATCTCCGTTTTTACTGGTGGCATATTAAATGTAAAGGCATCAGGCATACCTAATTGATAACGAGTATTGGATAATATATTCAGATGATTTTGTGTTTTACCAAGTGGGCTGTTCACGACGTCTTGATAAATTGGAGAATAGACGGATGCCATTTTCTCCGTATTCACGACATTTCTTGCTTGATATAAATCGTTGCCCTTTTTTGCGAATTTTCCACCCGTACTCGCCCAGCCTACAAAGGGAATCATTGCTCCAAATGAAAGTGCCGCATTCGTTTTATCTCCTCTAAACGAATAAATAACTCCGTTTAAACCATCTGCTATTTCTCCAACTCCTGGGATAAGCCCGGCTACATCTAATACGGTCTGAAAAATATCTAGTCCTACATTTTCCTTCGGTATCTCTGTTTGAACAATCTCTTGTTTATATTCCACTTTAGAAACAACTTCATAAAAAACTGTTTGGCCAACAATATACTCTTTTATCAGCAATCCATTTTCATACTGATGGTATTTTACATTTTCCTCTACGTGTTCTTCGACAGTGTTCACTTTTTTCCCTTCAAGGGATTGAAAAGTAGCTGCAGTAATCATCGTACCAATCAGCTGTTCCTGTTTTTCCACCCATAAGACACCAGGATTTAAGTATACCTTTGGAAACAGCTCCGTTCTAATATGACTTCTTAATGTAAGCACATCCCATTGGCTTTGTACGAAGGTGATGTCCTTTACCCCTGCTTTGAACAGTCCTTCCATATCCGCCAGCCACATGTCCATCGCTTGTAGATCTTGTTCAATGAAATTTAATGCGAATGTTTGGCTCGCATCGAATACATTAAGTCCCGTGACTGTGTCGGTACGCTTCTTCTTTGATTGGATGACTCCCTCCTGCACGCCACTATCATCCAGATGAGGTAGGCTGACAATATCGCTTACCCGATCCGTGATACTGTTTGTCTCGTCCGTCAAACTGGCAGTCAACTGACTAATCTGCATAAGTCCTTCTTCCAGTTCGCCTTCTAGGAATCGTTCTAGTATGTAGCCTGCCGAATCTGGTTCGAACGAGTGAAGAGCTGCCTCCATCTGTTCCAGCACTTTTTTAAAGCTTTGAGAAAACATTCGGAAAAATTGAAGAAACGGCATATGACATTCTCTATAAAAGGAGCGAATGGCATTACCCCCTGCTCCTTTCAATTGCTCCTCCATCTCCACTAGTCCTAACACTGCCTGATAGATTGTGTCTGTTTCACTTCTTAACCTGTCAAGCATCGCAATATTGCGCTGTATCCCATCTTGAAATAAATCTACATCTAATACTTTCATAGGTAATGCCTCATCAAGAGTTTAGAAACAATCACTTTTGAATGATACCGATTTTCCTCATTATACAGTAATGCCCCACACGTGAACATGCTTCTCCTCCTCTAGTAACCTATCAATAGTTATAATATTCCACTTTTAGAATGGAAGGTAAAGAGAGAAGTTGCAATTTTCACAAAAACAATGCTTAAGAATTAAATAGAAGAATTTGGTTCATGACTCTTCTACCACCACCCAAGGAAAATAGTGGTTATTTAGATACGATACAACACGAGACTTAATTATCAGAAACAACCGTGAAATTTTAAGCTTTCACGATTGTTTGGATGAATGGAATATATTAGACACAGGAACTCAGGAAAATGTAAGTAACTTAATCATTTTCTCCCGACCAACTGCACTTATGAGCAAAGGTAATCGGGGTCCACTACTCTGATTCATAACTAACTGATAGACATTATTAAATAAGTCTTTCTGGCTTTCACGCATTCTCTTTTTATCACCTTCGTCGCAAATGGCATAAATTCGATTCATTAAGGAATCCCCCATTAAGGAAGTCTCATTTTTGAGTAACTCTGTTAGTTGGTTCACTTTTATTCGTTGTTCAATCGTTAAACTATTGTAATACAAGATATTATTATCCTGACTAATACTAACCGAACGATGAGGATTCCAATATTTTATCCAATGAGCTACCCTGTCGCTGATCGGATAAATCTCTTCTATTGTATATTCTACTCCCGTTCGACTTAACGTAGTTTGTAATAACTCATCATTAAAACCTATTAGTGAGAAAATACTAGCAACTTGGTTAAAGCTAGGGTGTCTGTCTATTCTACCGGCACAAGCCAACTCCAATGTAAGTAGAATATCTTCTTCTTTTATCAATCCCTTTGCATAAGAGGCCAAGTAGCGGTCATACTCTGTGTAATTGCGCAGTACATCCTCATCAAGTCCGATATGAAAGGAAGCATTCGGTTTGTATTTGGCAAACATAAAAAGAATGAGTTCCGGAGTATAGACTAGTAAAAGATCATTTGGTGTAAGTACGTTTCCAGAGGAGCTAGACATTTTTTGATTTGTCCCTTTTAGTCCGATAAATTCATACGCGGTATAATCAGGCGCCTCATAATTAAAAATTTCTTTGGCAATTGCTTTGGACACATTATAACTACCAGTTGCAGATGAGTGATCTCTTCCCCCTGGTTCAAATACTACATCCTCCATCATCCAGCGCATCGCCCAATCTACTTTCCAATTTAGTTTTATCCTGTTTTTATCACCTAGTGTTTGCATTCCTTTATTACCACAAGTGCACTCGTATTCAATTTCTCCAAGTTCTTCGTTAAAAGAATTTATTGTGGTCGTATCCTTGTTACACCCATCACAATATAAGGTAATAGGATAAAATGCATCACATTGTTCAGAAGAAAAGGCACTGGACTTAAAACGCATGAGTATCTCGTATATCTCTTTTCTTTTTTTCAATGCAGTCCATATATGGGGCGAATATCGTCCAGATTGATATTCCGCACTTTGATATATAAAGTCGGGTTGGATGCCAAACGCTTGTAAGGATTGTTCAAACTCCTTTTCAAAATAGTTAGCGTAACTTCCATCGCCAAAAGGATTGGGGACATCCGAATATGGCATACCAACAAATTTTTCATAAAATGATGGTACATTTTGGGGGACCTTTCTCAGTCTATCAAAGTCATCCCAAGAAAAAATAAACCTCGTTTTTTTACCTAAGCTTTCTAATGCTTTCACTACAAAAAAAGTTGTTACGACCTCACGAAAATTGCCGATATGAACAGAGCCTGAAGGGCTAATTCCAGAGGCACAAGTAAACACCTCTTTCGTAGGATGTTGTTCAATTAATCTTTCCGCTACTTGATATGCCCAGTGCATTTACTCCACCTCTTTTTTTATTTTTCATTCCACTAGTTTAAATAAATAAAAAAACTCCCACCTCCCAAGATTTTCATCTTGAGGGCGAGAGTTTGAATCCGCGGTACCACCTCAGTTTACTTATTGATCACTCAATAAGCCTTATCAGGTACGGCCATAATGCGATACCTTATCCCTATAACGGGGGAAACCGTCGTAGCATCCCTAAGACTAGCTTAGATCCGTACGAAGCTCGGAGTTTTTTTTCAATAAGAATTCCCATCCCTCTTTTCACCAACCAAGGGTCTCTGTAATGCTGCATCTTATCTAATCGTCTCTTCATCGCTAATAAGTTATTGTTACTGATAATAGCAAATTAAATTTAACCTTTCAAGTTATTTTTTTTCGAAAAGTCAAATTATTCATTGTTGATCGCCTTACTAAAATAGGGCTATCCATGAATGAAGAAATCCTCAAACGAAACTGTGAAAGTAATACATCCGATTAAGAAGGAAGCATGCCTTTTCAACGCAACCTCGACCAGGTAAGGGGGCGTAAGTACTAGACTTGTCGGCACCACCATTTAATTAGCTTGTAATTTTTTTAAAGTACATATTATGAAATTAATTCAGCCTAGGTTATTATTACATACATAAAGATAGCTTCTAAGGAATTTCAATAGCAGCAACGAAACACAAATGTTCCAAAAAACTTTAATTTACATTATAGTTGGTAACCAATCTAATCGTACTTTAAGGTTTTTACAAAATTGCGATACTTGAAGAACCTCCATAGACTTATTAATGTCCGCTCTCCTCTTTTTTAACGATTGCAGGGGTCTTCTTTAGCATTGTCATTTTTCTTTTCTTGAAGAAATTATTTATCATGGGAGTTTAAGTATAATTTTTCACAAAGTTTATTAGCTTTTTGTTCACTTATTTTGTTTAGCACTAAAAATACTGATACCAGACACAACACAAAGCAACAACAGTAATAATAATCTTAACCAATCCATTGTAAGCCAAATGTCTCCGCCGTTAACAATATCAGGGCTTAAACCATACTCATCAACAAAAATCCCTAAATTCCAAAATAATTTAAGCGAGATAAGTAATGAAAAAAAACTTAATAAGAACACTGTAATCGATAATTTCCGTTTCCCCATTGTAATATCCCCTTTTGAATAATAATTTTTACTAAATAGTGCCTTGGCTTTTTAGAAGCGCACCTGTTACCGCAATAAGGACTTTTAAAATCCTAATGTTATTTAGAATTTCTTATGACTTTAAAAGACAAACTCGACAAAACAAATGAAACAGCTATTAGAATTGGAGTTACAACAAAAATTCCTAATAGGTCAGTTTTAACATTCCAAGGCACAAAAGCATTCCAAAATACCCCCATAAATTTCCATAGTGCTATAAAGATTAATATTGCGAATACAAAATAAATATTTTTTTTGCTAATACTTGATTCATCTTATATAAACCCCCAAAATATTAAAATGTTAGTTGTTATAAATTACAATATCCTTGTTCAACTAAACTGCCTAATAGCTTAAGTCCAATCCTTCACAATCCATAGTTATTTTAACATAAATATCCAATAAAAAAATCACCTCTCACAAAAACTAGAGTGGTGATTTTAACCATCTTTATTAAATTCAAACTATACTTTGAATTCTATAAGATTTCTTATAAATATCAGTAACCCACTTTAATATAAAGTTACCAACTTTAATGTTATTGGACAGAAAAAGACCCGTTCTAAAAATATATATTAGACTTTGATTACAGGCTTAGCGATATATTCCGTGTTTTCTTCTATGAAATCAAATAACTTCTGACCAACACCTTCTTTTCTACCAGACTCAATTTCTTCTACAATATGGGCAACGAGACCAACAGCTCTTGCCGCAACGGCGAAAGATTTCATTACTCGATAATCAAAATCCATATCTGCCAATATTGCACCAATTGCTCCAACGGCATTTAAGGTAATTGGCTTCCCTTTTCGTTCATTAAATTGGCGACTAATTTCATTTATAGTTTCGGAGTTCTTCTTATAGAAACCAAGTTCTTTCGCGATTTCAAATAACTTCACGGTTCTTGGATCAACAGGTCTATGGATTGGATGACCAAATCCTGGTAGTTGTTTCCCTTGTAGCTCTAAATCATCTAATATTAGTGTAGCTAGTTCCGCAGCACTCTTATCAGCCCCGTGTTTCTTGAATCCATCCTCCAACATTTCTGCCACTTGTTCCATGGCACCTAGATATACCGATCCTGCACCTAATAACCCCGCCGCTACAGCTGCTTGAACTGCTTCTGGAGCTCCTAAATAGGTAAGTCTTGTAGAGATGGAACTGGGAGTGAAACCATGTTCACAAATTGCAACCATTACTGCATTCAACATTCTTGATTCGCCTTCTGTTGGCTTTTTATGTTTGGCACCTAAGAATGCCATATCTGCAAGCGTTATATTCCCTATCAAATCGTCTACTAGATTGTATCCATGTACAAAAATTTTATCAGTTTCTGAAATCCCTACTTTAGTTTCAAATTTCATTTTTCTTCCTCCTTTTCATTAAACTGTTACAGTTGTTCTTTTAGCATTGAATTTTTTTCTTAATTGATTGGCAATAATATTCTTTTGAATTTCAGAAGTTCCTTCATAAATTCTCGTAATTCGTGCATCCCTGTAAAAGCGCTCAATTGGATAATCTTGCATGTAACCAAGACCTCCATGTATTTGAACCGCTTTATCCGCGATGCGACCATATACTTCGGAACCATATAATTTAGCCATTGAAGCTTCTCGGATAACATTCATTCCTTGATCGACCATCCAAGCAACTCGATAAGTCATACTCCGTAGAGTTTCAATTTCTAAGTCCATTTCAGCTAAATAATGTTGAATAATTTGCTGTTCAAAGATAGGTTTTCCGAATTGCACTCGTTCCATAGCAAAATCTAACGATAGTTCTAGTAATTTTACACAGGAACCTAGATTACGTGCAGCAAGTCCTGCTCTACCATTAGCAAGGATTTTTAATGCATTTACATATCCTTGCCCTACTTCACCTAAAACATTTTCAATAGGTATTTCACAATTTTCAAAAAATAATTCCACTGATTGTACACCGTGTAAGCCCATCTTCGCTTCCTTTTTACCGACGGTGAATCCAGGTGTACCTTTTTCTAAGATGAAAGAAGTTATCCCTTTCGCACCCTTACTTGGATCTGTTACAGCCATAACTGTAAATATATCAGCAATTGTTGCGTTGGTAATATAATGCTTTGAGCCATTTAAAATATATCTGTCTCCCTTAAAAACGGCAGTAGTTTGTATATTCGATGCATCCGAACCAGCACTTGGCTCAGTTAAAGCGAACACACCAATATGTTCGCCTGAAGCTAATTTAGGTAAATACTTTCGTTTTTGTTCTTCATTTCCCATCTCAACAATACCGACAGTACCAATTCCCGTATGTCCCCCAATAAGAGTCGTATAAGCATTCGAAGTTTTGCCTACTTCCTCCAAAACGGCAAATTTCCCAACAGTATCTAGACCAAGCCCACCATATTCTTCTGGAATACTTAATCCAAATAACCCCATTTCCCTACTCTTATCTACAATAAATTGTGGTATTTTATCCGTTTTCTCAATTTCATTCGCATATGGATCTACTACATTGTAGACAAAGTCACGTACATTTTTAATAATTAAATTAGTTTCCTCAGAAAATTCAAAGTTCATTATTATTTCCCCCTATATATTAAATTCAAATTTACTTTTTTCTTTTAAAAGTGAAAAAACTCCAACTGCATTTGCAATAATCATGCCGTCTTCATCAAAAGCCTTCGATTCCACATATTGTATTCTATTTTTTGAATCTACTATATTAGCAGTAGCGAAAATTGTCTTTCCAAATTCGGCCGGATTAATAAAGTTTGTCGTCAGTGACACCGTCGTAACGAGATTTGGCTGTTGAGAGCGTAATGTAGTAGAAATTGCGACATCTAATAATGAAACAATCGCTCCACCATGTAAGGTATTATTAATATTTACTACTTCTTCGGTAACCATCATTTTCACACAAACTTCACCTTTTGCTAAGGAATGAAATGTGATACCAAGATTTTTCCAATAAGGAGAACTCTCGAAGTGGTCTTTGAGCCATTCCAAATAATCTGTTTCTGTTTTCATGAAATCTCATCACCCCTTGTTAATTTGACACCAAGTATGCAGATTCTAATACATCCCAAACAAGTAATCCATCGAGCGCTACTATTCCTTCTCCCTCACTCAGTACAACGATTGGATTAATATCCATCTCTTTTAATGTTCCATTTTGCTGATGAACAAAATCAGAAATTTTAACCAGTGTATCAGCAAATGCTTCGATATCTGACCTCTCTTGACCACGAGTGCCTAAAAGCATAGGATGCCCTTTCAATTCTTCAATCATTGAGTTTGCTCCCTCTTTGTCAATAGGGATGTGGCGTACCGAAATATCTTTTAATACTTCAATAAATATTCCTCCCAATCCACAAACAATGAAACTTCCGAACTGTGGATCGTTTTTTATTCCAATAAACATTTCTACACCACTATCATTTAACATTTCTTCAAGTAACACGCCTTGTATTCGTGCATCTGATTTATAATTTTTACTCGCTTCAATTATTTCATTAAACGCCTGTTTTGCTCCTTCAATATTTTGAATACCTAACTTAACTCCACCGGCATCTGTCTTATGCAAAATATCTTCGGAAATAATCTTTGCTGCTAAAGGAAATTTAAGGTTTTCCACATATCGTTCAATCTCTCCGACTGATCGGACCACTGTATTTTTAGGAACATTAATATTCAATTGATTAAGAAGTTCTTTTGACTTATCTTCAGTCCAAATGCGTGTTTTATATTCTGCTTTTACTAAATGACTAGGAATCGATGATTGCCTACTTAAATTGGACTTTTTGTTATAAAATACAGAAAGATCTGCTAAGTGTTTAACTGCCAACATCGTGTCGTAAGTCGTTTTATAAACCGGCACACCATTTTGGTGTAATACCTTCCTACCTTTACCAGTAAGTTCTTCGGTACCGGTCACTGTTACGATAATTGGTTTTTTCTCTCTTTTGTCAATTTCAACAATTTTTCTGCATATCTCTTCACCTAAAATTCCCCCGAAGGTTGTCTGGATGATGATTATATCTGTATTATTATCCTTCGCTAACGTTTCTACAGTATCGGTTAAAATATGTTGTTCTTTTAATGCTTGTGCTGTAATATCAATCGGATTCAATGCTGAACCATATGAAGGAATAGTTGCTTCGATTTTTACTTTTGATTCACCTTGTAACGGTTCAAGTATCAGACCGAATTCTTCACTGAAGTCAGCCATTGCAATTCCTGCTGCCCCAGAGTTGGAAATAGCTGCGAGCTTTATTCCTCCCGCCAATTTCCCTCTGGATAAAATTTGCAAGACATCAATCATTTCATCGATATCTTTTACAGTAATAATGCCGTATTGTTTAGCAATCACTTGAAATGTTTCTTTGGAGCCCGCTAAAGATGCTGTATGAGAAAGTGCCGCCTCTCTCCCAATTACAGAATTTCCAGATTTCAAAATGATTAATGGTTTTTTTAACTCTCTAGCACGTTTAGCTATATCAATAAGCTGCCTGCCGTTAGGAACTCCTTCGATATAAGCACCAATCACTTTAGTATCCTCATCTTCGAGCATAAACTCCATTGTGTCTAAAGTAGTGATACCCATTTCATTACCAGTATTTACAACATATGAGAATCCAAGATCCCTTTCTTGCGCCATACCAAATACAGAAAAGCCAAGCGCTCCGCTTTGTGAAACTAATCCAATATTCCCACTTTTGAAACCATTAGTGGACTCTAAAGATGTTGCGAATCCCATGGGAATACCTTCTTTTACATTTAAACATCCAACGCTATTTGGCCCAATAATACGAACATTATTTTCTAACGCAATTTTTGCCACTTCATCTTGGATTTTTTTTCCACTTTCCCCTATCTCGGCGAAGCCTGAGCTGAAAAGTAAAATATTCCGAACATCTTTTTCAATACATTCGTTCATTATTGCAAGTAGTCGTGAAGCAGAAACTGCAATTAGTACTAAGTCCACTTTACCAGGAACATCCAATATGCTGTCATAACATTTTAATCCTTCAATTTCATCATATCTTGGATTTACTGGATAAATTTTCCCTTTGAAATTACTTCGCATCAGATTTTTCATTGGCTTACCGCTAATTGAAGTCAAATCTTCAGAAGCCCCTATGATTGCAATCGATTCTGGATGAAAGAATTCTTTTAAATTTTTTGTATACATAAATAACCTTCTCCTTCATTTAAAGGTAGTTGTGAAATTAATGTTTATTAACCAAAAAACACAAAGGTAGTATTACCTCCAGTTTTACATTTTGTTATGTGGTTGACATTTCTAGGGTATTTTTTTTCTGTACTACAAGTCTTTGGTAAAGAAATATAAGTATGATTAAAGCAATGGCTATGATGTGAATAATTAATCCCGGGAAAAACATTGCAATTCCGGAAATACCCAACGTTAGCCGTACAACGGGATTTATTATCCCCCCACCTAATAGGTATCCTTCTAATGCCGAAGCAAGCACGAATACTCCTAATAACACGGATAATATAGCAATTACTGTTTCAAATATGGAGTCTCCCCGTCCAAGTAATATTGCCGGTTTGTAAACCATATAAAAAGGAACTATAAACTTAACCATACCTAGTTGGACTGCTTGAAATCCGGTCCTCATCGGACTAGCGTCAGCAATACTTGCGGTTGCAAAAGCTGCCAATGCAACAGGTGGCGTAATATATGAAACCGTTGCCCAATAGATTACAAATAAATGTGCTGCCATTGGATCAATGCCAACTGCAACAAGTGCTGGCGCCATTATTATGGCTAAAAACACATATACAGCGGATACAGTCATTCCCATTCCTAAAATAAAGCATGTAAGTGCTCCGCCAACTAAAATAAGAAACGTATTGTCTCCCGCAGCAGCGACTAATTCTCTTGAAAATGAAAATGAAACCCCTGTTGCTGATAATGCTCCTACGATAAAACCTACTCCAGCAATAATACAAACAATTTCGGATAATACTTTTCCTATCGCTTCAAACATTTCAAATATTTGTTTTTTACCCCATCTGTTTTCTTTTTTGATTATTGCGATTAGCACCAAAACAACACTCGCATAATAAGGTGCTTGCGCTTCAGAATTCAAAATTCCTAAAAAGGCAATTAATAAGACGAGTGCAAATAAATAATACCACCCATTCTTTAATGTTTTCCAAAGAGAAGGGATTTCCGATTCCGGCATCCCTTTTAAATTGTGTTTGGCTGCATGTCCATCGATTTGAATATATAACCCTACGTAGTATAAAACAGCTGGGATGACAGCCGCTAATGCTATTTGATAATAAGGTAGTCCAAGAAAGGAGGCCATAATAAACGCCGCTGATCCCATAATCGGTGGTGTAATTGATCCTCCAGTCGATGCAACTGCCTCGACCGCCGCAGCATAATGCGGTTTGTATCCTGACTTTTTCATTGCAGGAATTGTCATTGACCCGATTGTAACCGCATTCGATACCGCGCTACCACTTAACATCCCAAAGAATGCACTGCCTACAACAGCAACCTTCGCTGTTCCCCCTCGTGTTTTTCCAAACAATGATTGAGCGATATTAAAGAAGAAATCGCCACCTCCGGTACGAGTAATTACGATTCCAAAAACAAGAAATCCCAGAATTAAATTTCCTACTGATGAAAAGGCAATACCTAGGACACCATTGGAACTCATGATATGATTTCTTGCGGTTTCAAGAAAGTCATACGATTGACCTTGCAAAAGAGATATAGGTATATCTGAAGCAACAAGGGGATAAAGTGAGAACACTAGACAAACAATCGCAATTGCCGTCCCCCCAGTTCTTCGGAGTACTTCGAGAACAAGCACCCAAAAAAATATACTTAAAATGGTAGGTAATAATGGTGCAATCCAATCCCAGCCTTCTAATACAATCCTCTCTCCTTGCATTCCGAAATAGCCAGCTATCACGGCAGTAATTCCGAATAAAAGGATGTCATACCACGGAAGCCTGTCAGCATCATTTTTCTTAGCTGGAAAAAGTAAAAAGGCAATTGACATAAAGCAAGCCAATAAGTAATAAAGAAAAGAATTTTCCATTGGACTAATTCCAAATAGATTCAAATAAAATAGCATATTGATGGAAAGCGTTACACCGATTATTGTGAAAATAACAATAATAACTCTCCAAAAGTAGTTTAATCTACTCATCGCCAAATTCATCCACTCCAATCATTAATATTTTTATGAAATTAATATATGACTTGTATTATTTATAAAAGTTGAACAAGAAATTTTAGATTAATTATTTCCGTAGGTTTGAAACGTTTTTTTTCAAACCTACGAGTAAAATTTCACAAAAGCACGAAACTAAATTTCAACTTATATTCTATTTACATACTTATCTATTCACTGAACTAGTTCTTTCTTTCTTTCCAACCAATATTCCGGAAAATCCTTATTTGAAATTCCTTTCTCAACAGATTCGTCTACTACTTTATCCCAAGCTTCTTTTAATTTAAGATGTCTTTCGACCAATTGATCATTTTTAGCTTGTTTTTTATCATCCCAAAGACCTTTTTCTTCAAGGAACTTTATTGTACCTTCATGAAAAGGTATCCCACGTGGTTCATTTAGTACTTTATCCGTGTCGTATTCAACTAAATTCAATGCTGCATCTTTGTATTGGTCGAAATTTTCATCCATGGCTCTCAATAATTCATAGATGGTTTCAGAATCTTGATCCTCGTAACTAGCAATCAGGTACCCATGTCCCTGTAAAGTGATTTCACCCTCTAATCCTGGAATACCAGATTGACTTTTCGGAAAGAACCATGAAGCGACTTCTTGCACACGCTTCCATCCTTCAGTATCATTCTGATCCATATCAAGCCATTGAATACCGACCTTACTGTCAGCTTCATACATGGCGGAAGCTGTTGGATTAATAGAGGCTACATCAATTTTCCCTAAAACTAATGCGTCAGATTGGCCTGCATAAGAAGTTAATTCAATTAACTTTACGTCATCCAATGTTAGCCCAGCAAATGCTAACGTGGCTTCAGTTTTAATATTTATCGAAGAGTTACCGACAATCCACGGTACTTTTTTTCCCTTTAAATCACTAATTTTTTTGATATTTGCGTCCTTACGAACCGCGAACCCCGTTGAACTAGTTGGTGCCCACACCGCTCGCACGTTTTGAGGTCCCCAACTTGGGTCGACAAACTCTTCCATTGCTTCAAATGCAAATTGGATTTCGTCTCCTACTTTTCCAATCGATGCCGTTCCATCCCTTAAAGGTATCATCCTTCCAATACCAGTTGCTGAAGGTAACATTCTAATTTTAGTTCCACTTACTCCAGTAAGCATATTAGCAATGGCTGACATTTCTGAATAGCCACCTGACCCTACATCATATACACTCCATGTCATTTGATTTGGTAATGCATAAGTCTCCTTATCTACTTTAGTAGATGATAATTTCTTATTGTCTGTTGATTGTTTCGTATCACTATCGCAACCTCCTAGAAACAATAGTAGAAAAATAGTCAGTAGTAGAAATGTGGACTTTTTCAACATTTGTTTTCCCCCTTTTTAAAATTCAATATTGATCTACTCCTAAGCCGTGAAATAATTATTCACTTACTAGCAAATAACTACTCTAAACAATTTCATTTATCTCTACATTCACTCCATAATAATAACGCTTACATAGAACGCCCCCCTGCCACCTCCATCACAGTTACAGTAATCCCGATTGGATTGCATTCACAATCTCCCTTTTACGGTATTTATAAAATTCAGTCATTTATAGATATAGAGGCATATAAATTAGTAAATAGAAAGCCTATAGATCTATTTATTTTTGTTTTTTTACAAAAACATTACTCGGCAGTCATCTAAATATTTTGTATGCGAAATAATAATCCCTTTATATACAAATGAATTAATAATTACATTCTATTTGTTATGATTTTAATTTTACACATGAAAATTTTAAAGTCAATTGTTTTCTGAATATTAATTATTGTTAGTTTATTTTAACATCCTTCTCCTAGAGTTCCAGAATACTTTTTGGGTATAACCTCATATTATTAAAAACTACTGACTTTATTCGGAATGACTCCTTGTCAAAAGAGATTGATAATTTAAATATAAACGAGTTAATTTCATAATTGTGAGCCTTAGCGGTTCTAAGCGTAAAATGACAAGAAAATAGAGCACATCCCCAATCCTGTATAATGAGTGCTACGACACAAACATTAACAGACTGGAGAAATGCCCAATGCCTATTATACGACGAGAAAGCCTGTTTGATATGCAAGTTTTATATGACTTAGAACATCCCCATCGGTACAATTCGATTTTATCTGGTATTGATATCTGTGCTTAATAAAGGGGCTTCGAGGTGATTTTCGATTCAAGATTGACTGTGGCTTTCTCATTTTTGAAGATATTTCATTGGAAGCCTCTTTATTCCCGCATGATTACGTTGATCAGTGAATCGAATGTGCTAGGAATTGTTCAGGAAGGCATCTAATCTAGTTCAAATAACATACTGTGATTCAAACTGGCAACTGATAGACTAATTCAAATATTATACGCTTCTATGATTTTTTAAAAAGTACGCATTATGAAATTGATTCACGTGTAAATTAATATTATTTATTTAAAATACTTCAAATTCCATATTCAATTTACTAGATATTTTTTGAGCAGAGTCCTTAACTAAATCTATTAAAGGCTTAAGTTCTTCTATACTATATTGTGCAGACACACCTGCAAACGCTATGGACATCTCCACTTGATTATTAAAATTTATTATCGGAGCAGCAACCCCAAAGATTCCATTGATTGTTTCATTAAAGGAAATCGCATATCCATTTTTCTTCACTTCAAATAGTTCTTTTTTTAAATCTTCAACTTCTTTAAGATTGTAATCATTAACTCTTTCGTGAGATTTTAAACAATAATCCATATCAGCCTCATTGGCATACGCAATAATACATTTTCCATATGCTCCATCTAATAAGTCGAAATGTCGACCAACAGAAACCCTGACTCCAAAGTTGTCACCTTCCACTTTAGAAACAATTGTGGAACGGTTTCTCCCCACTCTGGAAACAAGAAAGCTAGTAATTCCTGTTTCGGCAGTCATTTTTTCAAGATATGAATTAATCAATGATAAATAATTTATATGTTCTTTTGCTCGTTCTCCCAACACAACAAGATATGGTCCTAGAGTATATCGCTTGGTTCGTTGTTCATATTTAACAACAGACAATTGTTGTAATTCATATAGTATCCTAAAACAAGTTGTTGGATTTAAATCTAAAGCATTTGCGATTTCTGTAAGCGTACTACTTTGGTATTTTTTTCTGCTTAATAATGTAATCAGCTTAAAAGCTGTATCGACTGCAGGAACCGAATACTTCTTTTTCGAATTTTCTTCATAATTCATATTTATTCACCCAAGTTCTTTCCTTCCAATATAGAAGTTCTATTATCAATAAAAACTATTATTACACAAAGATGGCTTCTAAGGAAATTAAGAAATATTTTAATTTTGAAGACTTTCAATAATTGTCGTAATAAGTGCAATTGCCCCACCATTGACATTCACTTATCAATGGCCATTCCAGCCGCTTTACTAATGGACAATGCTCTTGGATTACGGTAGATCATTCCTTCCACTTTTTCACCGAGAATATTTTAATTGTTTGACTTTTAAAAAACATAGAAGAAAGTATAAATGCCACTATAGAAATCATGAATAGGATACAAAATACGATAATATATTCATTATTACTAGGATAGATATCACTGATAAATGTAATCACTTTTCCTGATACCGTAACACCGATTCCACCACCGATATATTGAAATAATTGAAGAGTTCCGATTCCGGTGGTCAATTGGCTAGTTGGAAGCTTTTCAGTTAATATATTCGGCAAACTAGTTGTAATACAAACGAAACTACTACTTGAAACACTAAATGCTAGAATAATAAACATAATAGATGTATTTCCAAACAAACTCGCAATTATGCAAGCAATTGGCATAAAAAGGGTGCCAAAGAACATCACCTTTTTAGGGCCGAATTGATCGGCAGCCTTTCCTACCAAAATTGATACAACAGAGGCGATAAACGCCCCTGGAAATAATATAAGGCCAATTAATGCTGTATTTCCCACCTCATAAGACCTAGCTAAAATAAGTGGTAGCATAAATAAAATGGAAAAGTTAATGAAAAAGATAATAAATCCAATTCCTATGATTCTTAGAAATGATTTATCTTTTAACAATGAAGGTTGCATAAATGGAAACTCATGACGTTTAATATGAAGAAAGTAAAAAAACATCACTAAAATGGATAGTGGAATAAATATCCACGAGTAAGCAATACCATTTAATAACAACACAATGGCCGCAAAAAAAAGCAGCATGCCACTGAAATCAAATACTTCTTTAACTCCTATTTCAAATGGCAACAAAGTTAGATAAAATGGGATACCAATCAACGCTATTAAGGACACACCAAATAAGTATTCCCACCCTAAAAACTGGGTCAAGAGGCCTCCTGCAAGTGGGCCAAAACCAAAACCTAATGTCACGGCAGATGCCACTAGCCCTAACCGTTTCCCCCTTCTGTGAGAGGGGATATATTTTGTTGTTATGATAATGCTTAATGCAGAAATGGATGAAGCACCTAAAGCCTGAATTATACGTGCAGCTATTAGCAAGGGAAAAGATATAGCCAGCATCCCGATTAAAGAACCTACGCTAATTAAAACTAGACCAACTGTAAGTAGTATTTTAATTGGAATTAAAGATGAAAATTTACTATATAAAATAGCACTTAGAGCAAATAAAATCGAATAACTACTAACAATTAACGAGGCGGACCCAGCATTAATTTGAAATTGATCCGAAATATCAGGAAGTGCTACATTAAACATAGAAGTATTCATCACTGTAATTAAAGTATTTAAAAAAATTACTCCATATAAGATATTTTCATGTTTAATAAGCGGGGAGTCTTCTTTTAATTCACTTGATGTACAAGATGAAGTTTTGATTCACTTTCACCTCCCCTTTACTAATTAGTAATAAACTTAAAGGATAACCAATTGCTTTTGGTAGTTTTACATAGGAAAAAGCTTGTTTTTAATTCAATTACTTAATGTATTTTTCAGTAGCTAATCTAAACGAATTCTTCAAGGTTAATAGAATTTATCATTTACTATACATCGTGACCACACATGCACCACCAAGACCAAGATTATGCTGAAGTGCAATTTTTGCACCTTCTACTTGGCGTTTACCTGCCTGACCACGTAATTGCCAGACAAGCTCCGTACATTGAGCCAAACCGGTTGCTCCAAGCGGATGGCCTTTTGACATTAACCCGCCAGATGGATTCACTACATACTTACCTCCATACGTATTGTCCTGGTCGTTAATAAACTTCTCTGCTTCCCCATATCCACAAAGCCCCAAGCCTTCATACGTAATAACTTCATTTGGTGTAAAACAATCATGAAGTTCTAGTACATTAACATCTTCGGGACCAATACCTGCTTTTTCATATACTTGTTGCGCAGCATGCCAAGTCATATCCGCACCTACCAAATTCATTGGATTATCGTAACTTTCAATTGTGTCGGTTGTCATCGATTGTGCAACTATTTCTACTGCATCATGAATACCATGCTTACGAGCAAATTCTTCTGAACAAACAATTGCCGCAGCAGCTCCACAAGTTGGTGGACAAGCCATAAAACGAGTTAGATTTGGAAAAATAATTGGTGCATTCATTACTTCCTCAACTGTTAGTGGAGTATCAAAAAGTGAATAAGGATTATTTATTGCATGACTACGTGACTTTACAGCTACTTTTGCAAATATATCTGCATTTGGATTGTACTTATCTAAATATTCCTTTCCAGCCGTTCCAAACATTTTTATCGCCCTTGGACCCTCTGGTAGATCTGGTTTTAACTCGTTTAATCGATCTAGCGCCCATCCTAAAGGAGCGGTACGGTCATTCCAATTACTGCTCAAAGCACCCGGTCTCATTTCTTCAAAACCAAAGGCTAAAACACAGTCTAATGCGCCTGATTCTACTGCTTGTCGCGCTAGAAATAATGCAGTGGAACCTGAGGAACAATTATTATTAACATTAATAACTGGAATTCCTGTCATGCCAACTTGATAGAGCGCTGTTTGACCGCAAGTACTATCACCGTAAACATAACTTGCATATGCCTGTTGAATTTCTTTATAGTCAATTCCTGCGTCTTCTAAAGCACCCTTTATAGCTTTAGATGCCATCTTTTCATAAGGTTCATGTGTTCCAGGCTTTTTGAATTTCACCATATTAACTCCAATTACTTTTGCATTTCTACTCATTTCTATTTCCTCCTTTTTTGTATAACCTCTTATTACTTGTAGTCCTTTACCAATTAGCACACCGGGTTCACCTATTGATACTTCATTTGTTCCGTCTCAATATAGCCTATTTTTACATCTTTATTGGTACATTTTTAAGGATAGAAAGGATACTATCTTTTCATTTATAACCCCATACTTTTCGCAATAATGGTTTTCATAATTTCATTTGATCCAGCGTAAATGGGAGTAACAGCAATATCGCGGTAACGACGAGCGATTTTATATTCTTCCATATACCCGTAACCCCCGTGAAGCTGCATACATTCAGGAGCCATCTTTCTTGCATTATCTGAAATCCACCATTTGGCCATCGATACTTCTTTATAAATATCTTTTCCTTCCATATGTTTTACAATTAAATCATCTAAAAATGTTCGCCCTAATTGAACATGCGTTGCCATTTCAGCTAGTTTAAATTGAGTGTTTTGAAACTTACTGATCGGGTTTCCAAAAGCTGTCCGTTCTTTCACGTAGTCAAGTGTCATACTAAGCATATCTTCCGCTGCTACCTGAGCACCTACAGCAGAAACAATTCTTTCTTGTTGTAATTCTTTCATTAAATGATAGAATCCCTTGCCTTCTTCCCCAAGTAAACTGGTAGCTGGAACTCTTACATTTTCAAAAACCATTTCTGCCGTATCTTGACTGTGCATTCCGACTTTCTTGAGTTTTCTTCCACGAGAGAAACCAGGCGTATCGCTTTCAACTAAGAATAAGCTAATTCCCTTATGGGCAGGATTTGCTTTTGGATTTGTTTTAGCAACAACTACAATTAGGTCTGATTGAATACCATTCGAAATGAATGTTTTTTGACCGTTTATAATATAGCTATCTCCATCTTTAATCGCTGTTGTACTGATTGCAGCTAAATCGGATCCTGCTCCAGGTTCCGTCATGGCTATTGCTGCAATAATCTCCCCGCTCATACAGTCAGGTAAATACTTTCTCTTTTGTTCCTCTGTTCCAAAACTATTAATATAAGGTCCGACGATACTACTATGAACACCAATACCCCCTAAACCTGCACCTATTCGTGCCAACTCCTCAGTTAAAATAATCGTGAAAATAAAATCAGCACCAATACCTCCATATTTTTCATCTACCCATGGACAAAGAAATCCGTTCTTGCCCAACTTCATCCAAAATGAACGTGGAACAAGTCGTTCTTCTTCCCACTGGTCAAAATAAGGAACTGCTTCTTTTTCAAGAAATCTTCGTAAAGAGTCCCGAAACATAATGTGTTCCTCTGTAAAATAAGACCGGTTTGTACTTTTTGCTTCTGCAGCTGTAACGTTTGTCATATTTATACCCCCACGTTTTGTCTTTTCCCATGACTTGTTTTTTCCTTTAGAATATTCCTATCCATTATTCTTCTTGTTATAACCCAAGACTTTTGGCAATAATGGTTTTCATAATTTCATTTGACCCAGCATAAATGGGAGCTACGGCTACATCTCGGTAACGGCGAGCGATTTTATATTCTTCCATATATCCGTATCCACCGTGAAGCTGCATACATTCAGGAGCCATCTTTCTTGTATTATCTGAAATCCACCATTTGGCCATCGATACTTCTTTATAAATATCTTTTCCTTCCATGTGTTTTACAATTAAATCATCTACCAATGTTCGACCTAATTGAACATGCGTTGCCATTTCAGCTAGTTTAAATTGAGTATTTTGAAACTTACTAATCGGGTTTCCGAAAGCTGTCCGTTCTTTCACATAGTCAAGTGTCATGTTAAGCATATCCTCAGCTGCTACCTGAGACCCTATAGCTGAAAGGATTCTTTCCTGTTGTAACTCTTTCATTAAATGATAGAATCCCTTGCCTTCTTCTCCAAGTAAACTAGTAGCTGGAACTTTTACATCTTCAAAAACTAATTCTGCCGTGTCTTGACTGTGCATTCCGACTTTCTTGAGTTTTCTTCCACGCGAGAAGCCAGGCGTATCACTTTCAACTAAAAATAAGCTAATTCCCTTATGAGCAGGATTTGCTTTTGGATCTGTTTTAGCAACAACAACAATAAGGTCTGATTGAATACCATTCGATATGAATGTTTTTTGACCATTAATAATATAGCTATCTCCATCTTTAATCGCTGTTGTACTGATTGCTGCCAAATCGGATCCCGCTCCAGGTTCCGTCATGGCTATTGCGGTCACAATATCTCCGCTAATACAACCAGGCAAATATTTCTTCTTTTGCTCTTCTGTACCAAAATTATTAATATAAGGGGCGACGATACTACTGTGAATACCAACTCCACCTAAGCCCGCTCCGATGCGTCCTAACTCCTCGTTTAAAATAATGGTAAAGATAAAATCGGCACCAAGACCTCCATATTCCTCGTCTACCCACGGACAAATAAATCCATTCTTGCCCATCTTCTTCCAAAATGAACGTGGAACAAGACGTTCTTCTTCCCACTGGTCAAAATATGGTACTGCTTCTTTTTCAAGAAATCTTCGTAAGGAGTCCCGGAACATAATATGCTCCTCTGTAAAATAAGAACGATTTACATTCTTTGTATCTACGACTGCTGCTTGTGTCATTTTTATACCTCCACGTATATTTTTATAGTATTGTTCGTTTCACGTTTTTTTATGTTTTTCACATGCCTCTTCCTCGGTTCATTCGCAGGTGCGCCGAACAATCTCTTTGCTTGCTAGGTAATCTCTAGTTCTTTAATTTTTAATTTTATTTTTCTCTTCATCTACTAAAATACGCCTTAGAACTTTTCCAACAGAAGATTTAGGTAACTCACTTCTGAATTCAATTAATCGTGGTACCTTATATCTCGCCATTCGCTCGTTACACCAGTTCAAAATTTCTTCTTCTGTAACTGTTTCCGTTTTTCTAATTACAATAACTGCTTTAACAGTCTCTCCTCGATAAGAATCGGGAACGCCAAATACACAAGCCTCTAAGACCGCTGGATGCTGATAAATCACTTCTTCAATCTCGTTTGGGTATATATTATAACCACTAGCAATAATCATGTCCTTTTTTCTACCGACTACATAGAAAAAACCATCGTCATCCATATACGCTATATCGCCGGTATACATCCATCCATTACGTAGTGCATGCTCGGTTTCTTCAAGATTTCTCCAGTAACCATTCATGACTTGAGGCCCTTTAATAATTAGTTCTCCTGTTTCACCATTGGGCATTTCTTTTGTTCCTGTTTCAATATCCATAATTTTAGAATCTGTATTTGGCAGGGGCACCCCTACACTGCCAATCTTACTAATAGCACCTGGTGGAGTTCGGTGCGTTATTAGCGTTTCTGACATACCAAACGCTTCATAAACACGTGCTTTAGTTTTTTGCTTAATTGCGTCCATGACTTCAACTGGCATAGGTGCCGTGCCACTCGCACAAATCTTAAAACTTTCTAGATCACTATCTCTTAAATCTGGATAATTCAAAAGTGCGATGTATATTGTAGGATTACCAGAAAATATTGTTGGACGATGTTTCCGAATTAGTTCTAATGTTGCTTCTAACTGAAATCTTCTTACCGCAATATATGTGGAAGCAATTAAAATAGATTGATTTAAGTTAACAATTCCCGCTATATGAAATAATGGTGATAAACCAAACGATCTTTCACCTGGAATCTGAAGTTCGTTTTTTTGAAACGTTACCGATTGGAAAACATTCGTAAGCAGATTAGCATGAGTAAGCATTACTCCTTTAGATCTGCCTGTCGTTCCCCCCGTGTACTGAAGCAATGCAGTATCTTCTTCTGGATTAATGTCTAATTGTGGGAGAAAGTTGTTTTCTTCCTTTATCCACTCATGAAGATTATTAATGTGTACTTGACCCCGATCTGCAGTAATGATGGTTAACTTATCGGTACTACCAAATTCCGTTAGTTTATACTGTTGCTCTTCAAAGCTAATAAACCACTTGGACTCAGAATTTTGTAAAATATATTCCAATTCTTGTGACTGGTACATGGGATTTACTTGACACACAATTCCCCCCAACCGATGAACTGCAAAATAAGCAATGATATATTCGGCACTATTTGGTAACATGATTGCCATTCTGTCACCTTTTCGAAATCCTCTGTTATAGAGTGCCGCGGCAAAATAGTCGGATGCATTCTTTAACTCGGTATAGGTGAGCTCTTCGTTACCGTCAATAACTGCCTTATGAAATGGATATTTCTCAGCTGTACGTGCTAATAGTTCGTATAAAGAAATAGTAGGTAGTTCAATTTTTTCCGGAACATTTTCTGGATAAAACGAATACCAAGTTCTATTCATTTCAATTTTCCTCCTTGTATTTAAATAGGGTTTGAAGTAAAGAGAAGATTGCGACATTTATTTTTACTATTAATTACAATAGACTTAGCAGCAGTAACCTCTCCTGCTAAAATTGTAATTTGCCGCCGAACTGCTTGAAACTTCCCAATCAGTCGTCCAAATTGAACTCCTTGCTTCGAGTAGGTAACCGTTAGTTCAAATATTCGTTCAGTGCCCCAGTCATTTGCGTCAGAACGTTAATTTAAGAATGCTTCAATTCTTTTAATAGCTCATCTGTATGTTCTCCATGTTTCGGAGAAGGGGTTGAATGTTCAAGTAAAGAATATCCGTTGTTATAACGAGTAGAAACATATTTAAGAGCCCATCGCTCTTGGATGAGGTTTCTATTTTTATAATAAGGATGGTCTGCGATTTCTCCAGATTCCAACACTGGAGCCATGCAACAGTCTACCTGTTGTGAAAAAAGCGTCCATTGTTCCAAGTTCCGACTTAAAAATACATTTTTCATTTCCTCATAAACTTGATTTGTCTCAACTGGAGCGGAAAGATGCGCTGGTATCCATTCTTCTTTATCCATGGCTAGACAAAAATTTTCCCAAAACTTTGGTTCAAGTGCACCAAGACTTATAAATCGGCCATCTTTCGTTTCATAAATGGAATAAGATATGAGCTTTTTATGCAATCTTTCAACTCCATTTTTTTGCCCAGTTGCTGACTCTATTAATATATGATTTGTCATAAGTGAAGACATTAAATCCGCTAAAGCAATATCAAGATAAGATCCTTTACCTGTTCTTTCTTTCTGTAAAAGTGCTGCAACAATTGATTCACTAGCTGTAACAGCACCGACTAAATCTGCAAGCGTTGTACTAGGAAATACAGGTCTTCCAGTATCGTCTTTAAACTGCGCAAGAACTCCACTTAGTGCCATGTAATTTATATCGTGGCTGCCTAAATGACTCATCTCACCTTCTTGACCATAACCAGATAATGAACAATATACAATGTCAGGCTTCTCTTTGATGATTTCTTCATAACTAATACCTAACCGCTTTACGACACCTGGACGAAAGCTTTCAATTACAACATCTGCTTCCCTGATTAATTTCCTCGCTTTTTGCTGTTCAGAAGGGTCTTTCAAATTTAGTATGACACTCTTTTTATCTCTATTTTGGGCACGAAATACGTACCGATCTCCGCCATCTTTTTCAGGAGGAAATCGTGCAGGATCTCCACTAGGTGACTCAATTTTAATAATTTCAGCTCCCAAATCTGCCAAGCGTAATGTCGTATTCGGACCTGGTAGATATTGCGAAAAATCGATGACGCGTATACCCTT
The DNA here is from genome assembly GCF_044762745.1 of Psychrobacillus sp. NPDC096426. NCBI lineage: Bacteria > Bacillati > Bacillota > Bacilli > Caryophanales > Bacillaceae > Psychrobacillus > Psychrobacillus sp. NPDC096426. Next base: position 108,363 of record NZ_JBIWEX010000004.1, read on the forward strand.
TAACATGACTTATCCATCCTTTTTTATAAATTCTTTAGATTATACTTTCTTGAATAAATGCTGAAGCTTTTTTGGCTTCAGCAACCATTTGTTTGATAAGTTCTTCAACCGACAGTACTTCTTGAATTAATCCGACTGATTGACCGCAAGACCAAATTCCCCCGTCTAAATCACCTTCAAAGTAGACATGCTTCGTTCTCTGTCCAGTAATTAATGGTAGCAACTCTTCAATCGATGTACCTTTAGTTTCTAAACGCTCTACTTCTTTACTTACTTCATTTTTTGCAACGCGTGAGGGACTTCCAATAGTTTTTTGAACGACAACCGTTTGGGTTTCATCTGCTGAAATCATCCATTTCTTCACATTGTCATGAATAGTAGCTTCTTTCGTAGCCATAAAACGAGTTCCCATTAATACGCCTTCTGCTCCAAACGCCAAAGCACCTACAAGTCCTCTTCCATCAGCAAACCCACCTCCTGCAATAACAGGTATCTTTACAGAGTCAATGACACGGGGCAGTGCAACCATTGTACCGACATCACTCATTCCTGGATGTCCTCCTGTCTCATTCCCGACGACAATTACTGCATCAACACCTAACCTTTCAGCTGTTATTGCATATTTTGCTCCGATAACTTTATGCATGACGATAAAGTTGTTATCCTTCAATAGCTTCATTAGTGGCTCTGGACTTTGTCCGCTCGTTTCAACGATGCGGACATTTTCCTGTATCATCACTTCAATAAATTCTTCATTAGGTGTAGCAGACTGACTTGGAAAAAGATTTAAGTTTACGCCAAATGGCTTTTTAGTTAACGCCTTAACTTTTCGAATTTCTTCACGTAACTTATCTGGTGATCCTTGAGTTTTTGATGTAATAATACCTAGCCCTCCAGCTTCAGAAACTGCTGCGGCTAACTCCGCTCTTCCAACCTGAAACATTCCTCCGCAAATAATTGGGTATTCAATTCCAAGTAATTCTGTAATTCTTGTTTTCATTTTATAGTCCTCCTATATTTATCCGTTTCTCGCAATACAACAGCTTTCATGTTTCCACCCACCTTTCTACTTTCTTTGATTAATCTGGAGCTTATTAAGTCACCCAAAGCAAAATTATTTCCATTACAGTCTTAAAAATAAATGAATATTCAGTTATTTTTAGTGTTATTACATTAATGATGGTAAATACAAAGCAATTTGTGGGAATAAAATTATCAAAAGTAGCGCTACAAACAAAACTCCGATAAAAGGAATTGAACCGACTAATACTCTATTTGAAGGGATACCTGAGTTCTCACTTACAATAAATAAGTTTATTCCGACAGGCGGTGTCACAAGTCCGATTTCCAATAACAATACAAGGACAATACCAAACCAAATTGGATCATATCCAAGTCCAATTATTAGTGGATATACTAAAGGAATCGTCAATAACATCGTTCCTATTAAGTCCATAAACATTCCCATGACAAGATAAAGAATAACAATCATTAACAATATTGCCCATGAAGGGAATCCAGTTGCTTCAATTGCAGTTATTATTTTGTTTCCAATCCTTGTAAAAGCAATGAAGTAAGAAAAGACGTGCGCACCAATGATAATCGCAAATATCATAGCTGAATTTTTTGTAGTCAGCATTAACGACTCAAAAACTGTCTTAATGTTTAACCTTCTCATGAGTAATCCAATCAAAAGTGCACCAAATGCACCAAAAGCAGCTGCTTCTGTAGCTGTTCCAATTCCCGTATAAATAATAAATAATACAAATAAAACCAATAGAACGACTGGCCAAATATTTTTCAAAGATAGCCATCTATCCTTCCAAGGATACTTTTCCGTTTTACTCTTATTTTTAAAGGACACCAATACAACAAAAATACACATAAGTAAGGCGATTAATATACCTGGGAAAACACCAGCCATCAGTAGTTTTCCGATTGAGTTTTCGGTCTGAATTCCATATAAAATGAGAGGAATACTTGGTGGAATCATCGCTGCCAATACTCCTGTAGCAGTAGCGACTAAGCCAGCCGAAAATTTATCCGAGTAATTGGCTTTTATCATTTGAGGAACCGCAATTTGAGACATTGCTGCGGTTGCTGCAATACTTGATCCTGATAATGTACCAAATCCTGCACTTGCTAAAACAGTCGCGACACCTGCCCCACCCGGTATATGCCCAATCCATTTAATGACACTATCAAATAATTCATCAGCAATTTTACTTTTAGAAATTAAATGTGCCATTAAGATAAATAAAGGAATAGCACTAAACGAGAAGCTATTCACACTTCGGTAAGCAGTCGTTGATAAAATACCTTGTAATGAGTCAAATCCTTGAACTAAAAAGATGCCTATTGAACCTATCGAAAGTAATACAAAAGCTATAGGCATCCCTATTAAAAGTAGAATAATTAATAACAACATTAAAATCCCGATCACCATCTGAGCACCTCTTTTTACGTTATTAGTTTAACTAAGTATTAGTAACCAAGTAATACTAAAAGCCTTTTTTCCCTCGTAGTATATTGATAGATTCGAGGATTAAATTGATGACTAGTAAAAGTACGCCAAAAGTAATAATAAATAATGCAGGTGCCAACGGATAGTTAAGTAAACTAGTTGTTCGAATATCATTTACAAAATAATTTAGTCCTTTTTGAAAATTCGCAATACCTAGAAGTACAAAAACAATTATTGTTAATAGGTTAGTAAATAGTTTGATAATTTTTTTTATATTCACAGAAAACTTATTCTCAAATAATTCAACCGATACGTGCCCACCTTCTTTATAGGTATAACTAATAGACAGATACACAATGATTACAAGTAAATATTCTCCAGTTATTTCAATTGTGCCCGATACTGGTGTATGAAATACAGACCTTAATACAACATCTATCACAATCCACATCATCATAATAAATATTGTTATTGCTGATATTCTGCTAATAAATTCATCTGTTTTAGTCAGAAATTTGTTTAAGTATTTCAAGGCACTACCTCCAATTATCTTTTTAATTTCGTAAATAATTAGTCTATTGGTAAGAAATAAAAGACGTCCCAAAATCCATAGTTTTGAATTTTTTTTCACATTCAACAAAGATTAATTATATTTTTTGACTAATTCTCTAAAAGTAGCCAATGTATTTTCAAGTTGTGGACTATTTTGTTCACTTAAAAATGATTTTTCAATTTCAACATAGAAATTCTTCCATTGTGCTTTTTCACTTTCAGATAATTCATATACATTTACCCCATTCTCCTTGAACCCTTGAATAATTTTATTACTATTATTATCATAGCGATGACCAACACTTTCAGTGAGTTCGTCTCCTACTTCCACTAGGATATTTTGTATATCTTTAGGTAAATCTTGGAATACTCTTTCATTAATAATTAAACCTACAGTAACTCCTCCAAATCCAACACCGTTTGTTCCAAACTTAATTAATTCCCCTAAACCATAATCAGACATTGATACAGCATTCAGATTAATTGAATCATAAACATCTCTTTCAAGTCCTTCATATAATTCTGGTAAAGTAATATTTACCGGAGATGCATTTAGAGCCAATACAGCTTTATTTGTCAATTCTCCAGACACTCTTACTTTCATTCCTTTAATATCTGAAGGAGACTTTATTTCTTTTCCTTTTGTCCAAAGTTCTGCGGGTTGAGCACCTATTGCTAATAAGGGTCTAACACCATTCTTTAAAAAGTCTGTCTCTAACACAGGACTTTGTTTACTAAGTTCATGGTAAGCCATGGTTCCTTCATAAGCTGTTGAATACAAACCTGGAATCTGTATGAGCGCACTCGTGATTGGCATTTTACTTGGGTAATAGGGTGGGAAATAAAAACCAATATCTGTTACACCATCACTAGTCAGTTCAAGCAAATCGCCTGCTTTTCCTAATTGTTCTGCTGGATAAAATTCAAATTCAACTTTTCCCTCCGATAACTCTGTAACCTTTTTCATAAATGGAGTAAACGTCCCTGCATACAAATCGTGAGATTCAGGTTGTGAAACTGCAAATTTCAATATAATTTTTTCTTTTGTTTCTTCAGCTTTTGCAGTATCATTTCCTGTTTCATCACCACCGCTACAAGCTGTGGTGATGATTAGGAGAAAAGCGAACATAAAAACCATCAAAAATTTCCTCATCACTTTTCATTCCCCCTTAGCTTATAATCAAGATAAAGTTATCTTGATTATACAAAGTCTTTTACTATAGTAATTTTGTAGGATTTTTTTCTGAACTACCCAATAAACTTTTTACAATTTTAGAACAGATCCTTATTTACTGATTGGTTCTTTATTCGATATTTCAAGCCAGCAATAACTCATTTGTATTTTTTTACTACTTCTCTATAGTTACTTATTGTTTTATCTATATTAGGATTAGTTTGTTCTTTTAAGAAACTTGCTTCAATTTCAGCATAGAACTTTTGCCATTCCGCTTTTTCATCTTCCGATAATTCATGTACTTTGATCCCAGCTTCCTTAAATTCTTGAATAACCTCGTAGTTATATTTATCGAAGTACTTAGCATTACTTTCCGTAAACTCATCGCCTAATTCTACAAGTACTTCTTGTACGTTTTTAGGCAATCCTTGGAATACCCTTTCATTTATAACTAAACCAACACCACTTCCCCCAAAAGAAACTCCCTCTGTTCCATACTTAACCAATTCACCCATGCCATAATCTTTCATTGATGCAGCGTAAAGGCTTATAGAATCAACAACTCCTCTTTCAAGTGCTTCATACATTTCACTTACTGTAATATTTACAGGTGAAGCACCAAGACTTCCCATTGCTTTGTTGGCTAATTCTCCGGAGATCTTTACTTTCAATCCTTTAAGATCATCTGGAACTTTAATTTCTTTTCCAGTTGTCCAATATTCATATACAGGAATAGCATAGTTAATTATCGGTCTTACACCGTTATTCAAGAAATCTGATTCCAACAAAGGACTTTGTTTGGTAAGTTCATGGTAAGCCATTGTCCCTTCATAAGCTGTTGAATACAATCCCGGCATTGTTAGTAAAGCATTTGTAAGTGGCATCTTATTTGGATAATAAGGGGACATATATAACCCAAGATCTGTTACTCCATCAGCAGTAAGGTCATAGATGTCACCAGTTTTCCCCAATTGTTCAGCAGGATAAAAATCAAATTCAACTTGTCCGTCTGTTAACTCAGTTACCTTTTCCATGAATGGTACAAAAGTTTCTACATTTATAGCATGCGAAGCTGGTTGTGACACTGCTACTTTCAAAGTAATCGTTTCTTTTGATTCTCTAGCCTTCGCAGTTTCTTTACCATCGCTGCATCCAGTAACAACAAGTAACAGTAGAGCAAACATTATAGCCATTATATATTTGCTTTTCATCTTTATTTCCTCCCGGTCATCTTATAGATTCTCAATAGTATTTTATTTTTTCTTCCTTGAACATTTCTATTGTTTCTTTCAACTTAGGATTGTTTTTTTCTTTCACCCAGTCATCTTCTAGTTCAGTATAAAACGCTTGCCATTTTGTTTTTTCTTCTTCCGATAATTGGTGTATATTAATTCCATCATCCTTAAATTTCTGAAGAATCACTTTGACATTTTCATCATAGTATTTTGCAGTACTTTCAGTTACTTCGTCACCTACTTGAACAATTGCCTGCTGTATATTTTCCGGTAAACTTTGGAATACTTTTTCATTGATAACAAGCCCTGCACTAACCCCTCCAAAAGAAAGTCCTTCTGTACCATACTTAATAAGTTCTGCTAATCCATAGTCATTTATGGATGCTGGATTTTGATTAATTGAGTTAAAGACTCCTCTTTCAAGTCCCTCATATAATTCTGGTAAAGCAATATTTACAGGAGCAGCTTCAAGTTTTTTTATAGCAATGTTCAATATATCTCCAGTAACTCTAACTGTCATTCCTTTTAAATCTTCCGGTACTTTAACTTCTTTTTTTGTGGTGAAAATTTCGGATGGCGGTGGGGCCAATAAAAACAACGGCCGTACACCATGCTTTAAGAAATCTGATTCTAACACTGGACTTTGCTTGCTTAATGCATGATAAGCCATTGATCCTTCATAAGCTGTTGAATAAATGCCAGGTATTGCAAGAAGTCCACTCGTTATAGGCATATTATCTGGGATATAAGAAGCATAATAAACACCGATATCCGTAACACCATCACTAGTTAACTCATATAAATCTGCTGCTTTGCCTAATTGTTCCGCAGGAAAATATTCAAATACGACTTGCCCCTCGGTTAATTCAGTTATTTTCTCCATAATAGGTAAAAATGTTTCCGAATGCATTGTATGACTCTCAGGGGTGGATACAGCAAATTTTAGTGTGATTTTTTCTTTTGAACTTTCATTTTTCACTTCACTATTTATAGACTCATCCGTAGCCACCCCACACGCGCCTATCATTAGTAACAATAATGAAAAAAATGTCCAAATTAGATATTTGCTTTTCATTTCACGAGCTCCTTTACTTTTCAATTTGGAGTCTACTTAGTTCCTCTTCTACTAATTTGTGCCTTAGAACTTTTCCTACTGATGTTTTCGGTATCTCATCTCTGAATTCGATAATTCGAGGCACCTTATATTTAGCTAGTCTTTCCGCACACCAACTTTTAATTTCCTCTTCACTTGCAGTACCATTCATAACTAGAATAGCTTTTACCGTTTCACCTCTATATGTATCCGGAATTCCGAACACACAAGCTTCTTTTACTAATGGATGTTCGTATAGAACTTCTTCAACTTCCATTGGATAGATATTATAACCACTAGCAATTATCATTTCTTTTTTACGACCAACTATATAAAAATACCCATCTTCATCTCTAGTAGCGATGTCGCCAGTATATAACCAGCCATTCCGAATCGCCTTTTCAGTTTCCCCCGTACTTTTCCAGTAACCTTTCATCACTTGTGGTCCTTTGACGATAAGCTCTCCTGCTTCACCAATTGGTACTTCCGTTTTTCCAAAGTCAATATCAACTATTTTTGCATCAGTATTTGTAATTGGAATACCAATACTACCGACCTTCAACTTCCCTGGCATCGGATTTCGATGTGATGAAGTTGTTGCTTCTGACTGACCATACCCTTCTATCATTAGTGCATTCGTAACTTGTCGAAACTTCTTAATTACTTCAACCGGCATCGGTGCAGCTCCGGAAACACAAAGCTTTAAACTATGGAAATCATCTTCTCTAAGCTCAGGGTAGTTTAATAATGCAATATACATTGTGGGGGATCCTGTAAAAAGTGTTGGACGGTGCTTTCTAATTAGTTCAATTACTGCTTTAACTTCGAATCTTTTTAAAGAAATATACGTACCGCCCATTGATAAATTGAGTACTAAATTGGTCATTCCCATTGCATGAAACATTGGGGATATACCTAAAAAACTGTTGGGGCCATTCTTGAAAATAAGTTCACCAAAAGAACTAATCTGATTAATGTTAGCGACTATATTAAAATGTGTTAAAATTACTCCTTTCGGTATTCCTGTGGTTCCACCTGTATATTGTAGAACGGCAATATCTTCTGTAGGATTAATAGTCAAATCAGGAAGATTTGTGCCTTTTTCATCTATTAATGCGTAAAAAGATTGTTCATCTTTACCATCGATGAAAAACTTCACTATTTTCTCGGTTAAACCGATATTGTCCAACTTTTTTTCCTCGTCTTTATACCCGATAAACCAGCTAGACTCTGAATCTTTCAATATTTTGTCTAACTCATGAGTCTGATACATCGGATTCACTTGAACGATTGTTCCACCAAGACGATGAACTGCAAAAAAAGTTAGAATATATTCCATACTGTTAGATAGCATTAATGCTAAACGATCACCCTTTTTAAAACCTCGGTTATAAAGTGCAGAAGCAAGATACTCCGTAGTGTTCTTTAATTCGAAGTAACTTAGTCTATGTTCTCCATCAATGACAGCGATATTAGATGAATATTTAGATTCAGATTTCTCAAGTATTTGATAAATCGAAGTAGTTGTTGGAATTTCTATCTTAGAAGAAATGCCTTCCGGATAAAATTTAAGCCATGGTTTCTCCATTTTTGTTCACTCCTCATTATTATTTAATACCATACAATGACAAACATATTCACAGTCTTCGATAGTCATTGATAAAACTCATAAAGAAGCAAAAAAATTTTGTAAAAAGTTATTAGAGAACAAGTAATAACTCAAACAAAAGAAATTTTTCTTACAAATAATTTACTTAAGATTTAGTTTCATTAGTATTTTAAAAGAAAATTCTAAAATTCCACATCTTTATGACTTTTATAAATATTTTTTCGTTATAGTATCGATTCTGCTATAAAAAAATGTCGAATTGAAGTAAATTTCACTATATAAAGAGTCTATACTGTAAACAACTTAGACTTTTTTCCATTTTATTATTAATTAACCGTTGTCTAGACGATTGTTAAGCCATCTTCCACCATCTATGGTTATACATTCTCCATTTATATAACTAGATTCTGAAGCAAATAGAAAATATGCCAAATCTGCAACTTCTTCCGCCCGCCCATAACGTTTAAGAGGAATAGAATCTATTGCCCGCTGTTGAACTTCAGGCTTAATTAATCTTGCCACTCCTTCTGTATTCTCAATCGGTCCTGGAGCAATGCTATTTACTCTAATTCCATACTTGCTTCCCCATTCAACTGCAAGAGTTCGGGTCATTGCTAATACCCCTGCCTTTGCACTCGCAGAATGGACCGTTCCAGGACCAGCACCCCACGCATAGGTTGCAATAATATTAAGAATGCTTCCATTATGCCCCTCCTTAATCCATTCTTTTCCAACGGCTTGAGAGCAATACCAAGTTCCATTCAATACAATATCTACTACAGAATTCCATCCATTAATAGATAGGTCTTCAGCTGGACAAACAAAGTTTCCCGCAGCGTTATTAACGAGAAAATCAATCTTTCCAAAACTCTTTCTTGTCTGCTCAACCATTTCCTGAACTTGAATAGGATCCCTAACATCCATTTGAATAGTTTTTACATTCCCTACAAATGGTTTAAATTCTTCTTTTGCATCATCTAAACGTTCTGCGTTTCTACCGGTAATAACAACGTTCGCACCTTCCATGGCGAACTTTTTCGCCATGGATTTCCCAATACCGCTACTACCTCCTGTGACAACAACTGTTTTACCCTTCACAATGTTTATCCTCCAATATGTTCATTATTATTTTTTAACTTCGAAATAAGCCTGAACTTTCACTTCACCTAGTTCATTTACTGCCCTAGCTTCACAAATCCATCGATCCTCTGTTTCATCCACTATACTTCCATTAATTTCAATTTTCTCTCCTGGTTTGGTCATTGCCTTAAAACGAACGGAGTATTTAGTAAGATCTTTGACTGAAAACCAGTTACCTATGGCTTCTCCTATAAACCCCATAATCATCATTCCATGAGCAATAACTCCTCCCAAACCAGCTTTTTCTGCAAATGGTACAACTGTATGGATTTGATTAAAATCTCCCGAAGCACCAGCATAGCGCACTAGCTGAGTATGAGTAATTTCCTCTTTTTGAAGCGAATCAAATTGATAACCTACGTTCATTTTTTCTCCTCCTAGTGTCTTTCTATAATAGTAGAACGACCGATTAACACCGTTTCATTATTTTGATTAACGAACTCTTTTTTTAGTACAACAAAATTCATAGATGCTTTCGTATAAACATCTTCAACAGTGCTATATACAGTTATTTCATCTCCAGGATTAATGTCCCCTAAATATTCAAAAGCTTGCTCACCATGGAGTACTTTAGAAATATTCAATCCCAACGACTGCGAAGAAGATGACTTACCACCCCAAAACTCTATGACCGTCGGAAACGTTGGAGGGATTATTTCACCATTCATATATTCCTCTTTTTCATCACCAATGGCAGATGCAAATTCTCTAATTTTCCCTTTTTCTACCGTATACGTAAAAGGATCTATTTTTATCTTTTTTATATTTTCTAGTGTTGCACTTAGATTACTCAATCAAATCTCTCCTTTTCTTAAGTTATGAAAGTCCCTTACCTACTATCGCGACAGAAAATACACATTGCATCGGCATTTACCAAAAAATAGAATTCACACATTAGATTTAATCCAAAGTCTCATGACCTGTTACAAATAGTATAAAATCCTACTTGAACAGGCACATGATCTGGTGTCATTAGGTTATAAATATCTGAAAGCGCTTTCTGTAATGGTTAATTTTATGCATCCTTTAAACTAGTGGTTCATATGGAAATACATCCGAACTTACTTCTAGTGGTGTATAACTCGATTTAAGTGAATCCTTGATTGCACTGATACTCTCAATAGACCAACCATCTGAATTATATACAGATCGGACTGGGCGTGGCTGAGAAAAGACCATTATTTCCTTACCTCTAACACCGAAGATTTGCCCTGAAACATCTGCTGCTTCATCTGAGCTTAAAAACGCAACTAGTGGAGCAATATGTGCTGGTGATAACTGTTTTAGTTTTTTCACTCTTGCCTCTTCTGCCTCAGTATTAGTCGGTATCGTACCTATCAATCGACTCCATGCGAACGGTGCTACAGAATTGGCAGTAACGTTATATCTAGCCATATCCAATGCCGTTATTTTAGATAATCCTGCAATACCTAGTTTAGCTGCTGCGTAATTGGCCTGCCCCACATTCCCTATTAAACCCGAAGTAGATGTGAAGTTAATAAAGCGTCCACTCTTTTGCTCTTTAAAATACGGGGCAGCTGCCCGTGTCATATTAAAGGATCCTTTTAAATGAACACTAATAACCGAATCCCATTCTTCCTCGCTCATTTTGAAAAGCATACGGTCTCTTAGAATACCAGCATTATTGACGACAATATCAATTCTTCCAAATTCATTAATTGCCGTTTGTACAATATTATTTGCACTCTCATAATCTGCTACAGAGTCATAATTAGCTACTGCCTGTCCCCCAGCCTCTTTAATCTCCCTAACTACCTCATCTGCTACCTTTGAATCGTTTCCTCCACCGTCAGAACTCCCACCTAAATCATTAACTACAATACGCGCTCCCTCACTTGCCAATAATAATGCTATATCACGCCCTATTCCACGACCGGATCCTGTTACTATTGCAACTTTATCTTCTAATTTTTTCATATTTATCAACCTGCCCTCTATTTTTTTATTATTTTCTAAATACTTTTATCTATTAATATTAAGAAAACTGCGGCTTACGTTTTTCAATGAATGCACTTACTCCTTCTTTAAAGTCTTCCGAATCAAAGCACATTGCTTGGGCAAACCCTTCTAATTCAAATGTTTCATCTATATCCGACAATATACTTTTATTCGTTAACCTTTTTGTTAGCCCCATGGCATTAACTGGATTTTCAGCGAGTTTCCGAGCGATGATCAATGCTTCGCCGAGAACTTCCTCATCCTTTACAACACGATTAACGACACCTAGATTTTGCATTTCTTTTGCACTCACTTTTTCCCCTAAGAGCATCATTTCTAACGCACGATGCCGTCCTACAAGACGTGGAAGGAAGTAAAGAGATCCTAGATCTGGTACTAGACCTACTTTAATAAAACTTTGAATGAAATTAGATGACTCTGCTGCCACTATAAAATCACACGCTAGCGCAACGCTAGTACCTGCCCCAGCCGCGACACCATTGACAGCTGCAATGACTGGCTTCTCCAAATCTAGAATAGACTTAATCATTTCATGTCCTGATTGCAATCTACTTCTTCCTGAAACTAATTCTATATTCTGTAAAGCCTTTAAATCACCTCCAGCAGAAAATGCTAGACCCGTTCCTGTTAATACAATTACTTTTATATTATTAGCTTTTTTAACAGAAACAAAAAAATCCTTTAATTCTTCTCGCATTTCCAAACCTAAAGCATTTCTTGCTTCTGGTCTGTTCAAAGTAACAATACAAACCGCTTGGTCAACTGTCACATCAATAGAATGATAGTTTTTTTCCAACATACAATCTCCTCCCAACATGAATAAACCCTCCTTCGTTTTTGAGGAATATTCATTTAGTCTTTATCCGATTAACGCCGTGGCGTACTCCACATTTTTTTATTAGTGAAAATGGTTTCTGGTATTCCACACTAATATTTTTATCCTCTTATTCTCTTTAACTATCATTAGACCAATCTGTTCATTTACATCAAAAAAAGATTAACATATAGGTTTTCTTACACTATTTCAGTTATAACACTCCTTAAAATCTATCGCACATTAGTTATTTCAATAATACAAATAGTTTTAAAATAACAAGCAAACAACCCCTTTCCACAAATTTTCAGAATTAATTTATAATTCTATCTTCCGCTTTATTTTATATACAAAAAAAATTTTTGTCAACGAATTTTAAATATAAAAAATTTATTTGCCCATTTACTATTTTTTAATGCATACCCAATTAGACTCTTCAAATCCCATTTTCTAGTTCACTGATCCTCCTTCTAATTTTGATTCTTTTTTATTTCTCCATAAATTAACATGAAATAGTATATAAACTTATTATTGTCACCATACAAAACAGCAGTTCAGGAAAGAATCCTAAACTGCTGTTTTAACACAATTTTCCTATTGAATTTTTTGATCCGTAAATAATACAAATAAATCCCTCTCTGTAATTTCTGCTTTACCACTTAAATTGTTACACACTAAATAGCCCCAGTTTCCCAGGGCCTTACCCTTTTTTGATTGCTCAAGTAAAATACTCTAACTTGGCATTCGGAAAGTACTTTTCCATATAACTATATAGATGAGATTTTATTTCATCCTCTTCGTCTTTTTGGTAAATATACTTACCAATTCCATACTTGCCCCATTTGTAGCGTCTTTTTTCTTCATCTAGCTCCAATTTTGACTTTGGGTAGTTCTTTTCAATTACTTTTTTCGCGGGCTTCGTAAACCGGTGTTGAATGAATTCAAATGTAATATCCTCTCTTGCATCTTGCGGCAATTCCTCGTCAAGTCGCTCAAACATTTGGCGGTAGCCTTCTTCCCAGCCTTCATGCAGGTAAATGGGAGCGATGATAAAGCCAAGTGGGTAGCCAGCTCTCGCTACTTTTCCTGCAGCTTCTATTCTTTTATTTAGAGGAGATGTGCCGGGTTCAAAATTTTTAATGACATAATCAGCGTTTACGCTAAATCTGAATCGCGTATTACCATTATGCTTGGCGTCCAGTAAATGGTCGACAAAATGGAATTTCGTCACAAAACGCAGCCTGCCTAGTTCTGTTTGACCAATATGTTCAATTGCTCTCTTTAATGAATGCGTCAAATGGTCAATTCCCACAATATCGGATGTACACGCAGCCTCGAAGCGGGTAATCTCAGGTGCGCGTTCTTCGATGTAGCGATCAGCCGCTTCAAAAATCTCCTCCACGTTTACGTAAGTTCGAATATATGGTTTGCTGCCCATCGTCGTTTGCAAATAACAATAATGACAATGCCCCATACAACCCGTCGCAAGAGGAATTGCATATTCAGCTGAAGGCTTGGACGTATCGAATTTTAACGTTTTTCGAATGCCTACGACTAAGGTGGATTTTGCGATACGATATTTTTGAGCGTCCGTATCACCTGGCAAATCCCGAATTTGATTATGCGAAGTCGTAAAGCGCGTTTCAATCCCCATTTTCTCGAACTTTTCCTTCAATTCTTTTCCAAGTGGATAATCAAGTGCATTTGGCTCAAAATAGACAAGCTGTGGTGTGAAGGGTTTATTCATATTGCGAACTACCTAATCCATAATTATTATCCATTTGATCACCTTTCTCTTTTTAAATAGCTTGTCTTAAAAGTGAGAAATTATGAAAATGGATTAAGTGAGTGTTCGAAACTATTCAGTAAAATTTTTATTAGTTTATGTTCTGCTATTATATTTCCTACGATAAAAGCCCCCAATATAATTGGAGGCTTAATACAATAATAAATTATTCTAATATGAGCCACTCTTTGAAAAAACCTGTATGATCTTCCTGATGATACTCATTAAAGAATTCTATAAAGGTTTTAGTATCCACATATTGATATTTAAATTCATTAAAATAAGCTGATAAAAATTTGATTGTCTCTTCATGTCCACCATGTGCTTTAAAGAAATCTCTTAGAATTGCTGGAATTTCTCCGTATATTATAGGACCAAGCTGCGCACCAAAATCTGTAACTGGAATATTAGCAAACACCTTTCCTATTTTTCTTTCAGCAAAAAGATTTATTTCATGAAAACCTATTTGTTCGCCAACATTACTGGAACTAAAACTTAATGTACGGTAGGTTCCCTCCAATAGTGCAGTTAAACTTTCATCTAACCAAGATTCTTCATAAGGATCACTGGACACCATAAAATAAAACCATTGATGAGCAATTTCATGTATAAGTGTTCTCTCATATTTCCCAGGGGAGTATCCCAATACTTCTACAATATTTGGGTATTCCATTCCTGAATCATTTGCAACAATATCTAACTCTTTATTCGGATTGTCACCTATATTTTTTTCCATAAATAAAAACGCTCTTTCGGCTTCCAAAATCATTTGATGTAAAGTATCTGGTTCATCATACGGATAAAAGTATCTGATTGTTGTATCATTTGCTACCAGAGACTCACTAATCCATTCTTCGGGATCGAGAAATGCGATATAAAAATCTTTTATATTTGTCCCTTGTGTCTTTCCGCTTTTGGTAGGCTTGGGTTCCCCATCTTCTCCAGAACTGGCAACCAAGTAATCCTTAGCTAACTCATAGGTAATCTCATAGTCTCCATACCCTGTATCATAGAATTCCCCATTATGATAATAAGGATTCAAATCCCATTTGTCATTATATCTACCTAGCATTGGATACCATAATGCTAAATAGAAGTTATTGTCTACTTTCGACAATCGTTGCCCTTCTAATGGCGGCAATAATAAATAGTCTACTGTTAATATTGTTTTTTCTCCTGGCTTAACATTAGATTTTGGAGTGATAAATAGCATGGTATTTTCAAGACTATAGGATAACTCTTCGCCATCTTTACCTCTAATAGAAGTAATCTCCGCTTCTCCTGTATATGGTAACGTATAGTATTTGTTCCCTACCGTCGTTATATTTGGGATAAAATAAAAACCAATATCCTCCCATACACCTTTGGATTCATTGCTAACTTCTATCTCCGCAAATATGTGGAAACGTAAATCCTCCGCCTGGCGAATATCTATTTTGTAATTTCCTCTGGAACCTGGAAGTTCTGAAACAGGTACCTTGCTTACCTTTTTTGTAGGTAGTATTTCTAGTGCTTCAACTTCTGGTTCTACTACAGCTATCTTAGGTTCTTTCTCTAGCATAAAGAACCCTCCAACCACTAGAAAAATTATACACATTCCTGTAGCAAAGTACGCTTTTGTTTTCACTATCACTCCTCCTTTCTTTCATTCTAACTAATTTAAAAATATCCTTTATTTTGCAAATTAATCCTATCGCGATAAATGATAGATCACCGATCACCAATGCTCCCAACATTAAAACTCTACGACTGTTATACGTTATTTTCCCTACTAATAGTGACCCAATTACATAGCCAAGTAGTAAAGTGACAACCAAAGATTATTCCTGATTCATAATTCGTTTTGCAGCATCCTTTAATAAACAAATAAGCGCTTCAATATCGTACTCTTCTTGACGAATAACAGGAAATGTTACTGATAGCGTGCCAAGTAATAAGTTACCTTTAGCAAAAATTGGTACGCTTATGGACATGGCACCTTTTACACGCTCTCCTTTAGTCATTGCATATCCATGGTTTCGAATAAACGATAATTGCTTAAGAAGGACTTCTTTCGAATCTACCGTAGTTTCCGTAATTTTTTTGAATTCATTAGTACTTATATAGTTTTGAATAAATGCATTGTCTTGATAGGCAAGTAAAATCTTAGCTGAGGCTCCCGCATACAATGGCGAAGTATGCCCAACAAAAGTAAGTGCTGACAGTTCGTGACGACTCGGCAAATTATAGATACAACGACGCTCATCATGTTCAATAATATTTAATGAGACATTCTCTTTTGTTTGGTCATTCAATTCTTCCATTATTGGTATGGTTCTAGAAAGAAGTACGTCATTTTTTTTAACCAGTTGACCTAAAAACATAAGCTCTAGTCCTAATGAATACTGTTTGGTTTTCTCATCTTTTACAAGAAAACCTTCGTAAACTAATGTACTAACGATTCTCTGTAAACTAGAAATAGAAATTTCAGTTCCCTTAGAAATTTCAGTTAATGATAATTTTGGTTGATCTACAGAAAATGCACGTAACACTTGAATCACTCGGTGAATCGAAGACATAGAATAATTACTTTTAAATGTTTCTTCCTTCAAGGTGTGCACCTCTTTCATAATTATTCCCTTTATAGTAGATTATTTTCTTTAAATATTGCTACTCCCTCTTTTTTCAAATCAAGAAGTTCCTGAAATACTTCCTCATTATGCTGACCTAATGTTGGAGGAGCCATTCTTGTCTTCACATTAAGTCCACTATGTTTTAAAGGACTGGCAAGCAGTTTTACTTCACCTACTTCGTGTAACAAGTTTTCAATGCCTCCACGAGCAATTATTTGTTCTTGATCTAATGCTTGCTGAATATTATTCACGCGCCCAACCGGGACTTTGGCATCAGAAAGAATATCTACCCATTGGTCAGATTTTTTCTTTTTCAATACTTCCTCTATTAAAATCACCAAATCATTTTCATATTTTTTTCGGTCATTGTTTGTTATAAATCGTGAATCATTACCCCATTCTGGGTGACCAAGCGCGGCAGCAAACTTCCTAAATAACCCGTCATTACCAGCACAAATCATAATAGCGAAGTCTCCGGTTTGGAATACTTGATAAGGTGCCACGTTATTGTGTTGATTTCCTTTTCTCTCTGAAATCATTCCTGTGTTCAAATATGCACTTGCAACGTTAGCCATGCTTGCAACTTGAACGTCAAGTAGTGAAAGATCAATATATTGCCCTTCACCTGACATATCTCGCTGACGAATCGCAGTTACCACGCTAAGAGCAACATACACAGAGGTGATAATATCAGCAATCGGTATACCTACTTTTGTTGCAACATCTTGGGGACTACCAGTCACATCCATTAACCCACTCATTGCCTGGATAACAGGGTCAAAACCTGGTAATTCGCTAAGTGGTCCTGTTTGCCCGAATCCAGTGACAGAACACACAATAATTCCCGGTTTTTTCTCCTTTAACACGTCATAATCTATACCTAACTTCTTCATTGTTCCAGCTTTAAAATTCTCAATAACTACATCTGATTTTTCAACTAGATCAAAGAAAAGTAGCTTCCCTTCTTCTGACTTCAAATCTAGAGTGACAGATCGTTTGTTGCGATTTGCACTTAAATAATAGGTACTCTCTCCCTTTAAAAAAGGTCCCCAATCCCTCATACTATCAGAACCACCGGGCGGCTCTATTCTAATAACGTCTGCTCCCAAGTCTCCTAATATCATGGCACCAGCAGGAGCTGCATAAACACGTGATAGATCCAATACTCGTATATCATGTAAAGGTTGAATCATTTTACTACACCCCTTTTCATAGTTTTCTCCTAATCTCCTACTTTCCAAATTCCGGTTTTCTTTTCTCCATGACCGCCTGCACACCTTCCTTATGATCCTCTTCTTCCATCACGAAGGCCATTTTCGATGAGATATAATCTAGTGATGAGCGTAAAGTCATTTCACTGTTCTGATATACTGCCCGTTTAATAAGCTGAGTTGCAAGCTGAGGGCCACTTACCAATTTTTCCGCATAATCATCGACCGTTCGTTCTAGTTCCTCATCTGGAACTACAAATGTAATTAGTCCTCGTTCTTTCGCTACCTTAGCCGTTAAAACTTCTCCCGTCCACAACATATGCAACGCCATATCTCGCCCTACAAGTCGAGGCAAAAAGTATGCCCCTCCATCTCCAGGGACTAATCCGACTTTAATATAACTTTCAGATAGTTTAGCTGACTCGGCCACAAAGCGAATATCACACATCAGAGCCATATCAAGTCCTGCACCAAAAGCTACTCCATGCACTTTTGCAATCACTGGTTTATCAATTTCTTCTAATAGAAGTGGAATTCGTTGTACTTTTTTCCAAAGCGAATTTTTTCTCCTAATTCCATTTGAAATATTATCTTTTTCTGATTTATAAAATCCCTTGCCCGCAATCATCTCTTTAATATCCCCACCAGAACAGAAGCCTTTTCCTGCTCCCTGAACAATCAACACAGATATTTCATCTGAATCACGTACTTTTTCAAGTGCATCAATCCATAAATCTAACATTTCACCACTAAATGCATTTAAAGCCTCTGGGCGATTTAAAGTGATTTTTGCAACTTTATTATTTACTTCAAATAGTAAATCAGACATGAACTTCCGCTCCTTTGACTTGAGTAATCGATTCCCAAATTGTTTCTTCACGTGCGAGGTACATCGTAGCTAACTGATCTGCCCAATATGTCTCATTTCCACCTTCTTCACGCCATGCCCACAGACGTCTCGTAAAATGATGCAATTCATGTTCATAGGTCATCCCTATTCCTGCATGTAACTGGTGTGCAGCCTTTGCTACTAAATTTGCATTTGCTGAAAGCTCAATTTTCGCCATTGCTATTTGCTCTTTTCCTACATCTGTCTGATATGTTGCGCTCGTTACAGCTAAAGTTGCATTTGCTGCAGCAGTTTCACCGGCCATTACAGTTAAGTGTTGCTGAATTGCTTGGAATTTGTATAGAGAGCGTCCAAACTGTTGACGTTCTTTGGAGTAAAAAATAGATAATGCTAATACACTTTCCATCGCCCCAGCCATCATCGCAACTCGGCTAAGTGCTAAGAAGTTTGTATAATCTTCTAGAGCTTCTTCAGATGTAGTATTTAATTTTCTGTTCTCTAATCGCTGTATTACCTTTACAGTGTCTCGGGGTTCAGCAGCAATATTTTCCTTGTTGCTACTAATTTCATTTAAAGCAAGGTTAACTACCTTATAGCCTTCTGTTGATATCACAATTACTTCATCTGCATATCGAGCAAACGGGACGTATTTTAGTTCCTCTTCACTTCCATTTTCAAAATGTACGACTCGTAGCTTAGGTTCAACTTCTCCTTCATGATTCGCTATGAACTGATTGGCATAAATTACTTCTGCTAAAGGAATAGGAGCTGCATACTTTCCGACAATGCGTAAAATAGCAAACACATCTTCATAGTCACCACCAACCCCTCCTTTTTCTTCATCAATACTAAGGAGTGTCAATCCAGCCTCTTGTATCGCTTGCCATAATGGCACATTCCATTCCCCTTCTTCGAATCGTTCACGCTGTTCTTTTGTCGATAAGACTTTTAAAATTTTTTCCGTTGTACCTTCAATATACGATTTCATTTCACTCATGCATAAACCACCCCTTTCGCCACAATACCTCTCATGATTTCAGTTGTTCCCCCGCGAAGAGTAAATCCTGGACCATGGAGAATAGATTCGGTTAGTAAACGAGTATATTCATCAGTGGACCGCTTATCAGGTAGTGTTGGTAACAATAATCGAATCACTTCTGCCACATGCTGTTCAAAATTAGTTCCTAAATCTTTAACGAGGGCTGCTGCCAAATTAACATCTTTTTTCTCTTCTAATAGAGCTGCTATCCCAGCTGACATATTACGAAGATACCACATTCGGCTAACTAGTTTTGAGGCTTCCATCAATCCTAGATGATCCTTTTTTTCTTTTAGTAAGGCGATAGCAGCCTCAAGTAATGGAAATGTACTCAAAATTCGTTCTGGACCACTTCTTTCGAAAGCTAGTTCCGTCATTCCTTGTGCCCATCCCTCTCCTATTTTCCCAACTACTCGATTATCAGGAACGAAAACGTTTTCAAGAAAAACTTCATTGAAATGGTGATCACCTGTTAAGTACTGAATTGGACGAATGCTAACTCCTTCAGACTTTAAATCAACGATTAACTGGCTCATCCCATGGTGGCGCTTATTCGGATCCTGTGGAGTAGTACGACATAAGGTGATCATATAATGTGAATGATGTGCACCTGATGTCCATGTCTTCATACCATTCACTATCCATCCACCCTCTACTTTCTTGGCACTTGTCTTCAGTGAAGCAAGGTCAGAACCTGAATTTGGTTCAGAAAGCCCTATAGAAAAATAACATTCCCCTTTTATAATTTTCGGGATAAAAAAATCTTTTTGCTCGTCTGTACCGAATTTTAACAGCAACGGTCCTGTCTGACGATCAGCGAACCAATGAGATGCAACAGGAGCACCTATTGCTAGTAATTCCTCCGTGATGATGTAACGATCGATTGAAGATCTTGCCTGTCCTCCGTATTTCTTAGGGAAAGTGATTCCAATCCATCCTTGTTGGCCAAGTTTCTTGGAAAATTCAGAGCTGTAACCACTTAACCAAGAATCCGCATGCGTTTCAAAACTCCCTTTTGCCTTTTCTTCTTTTAAAAAAGAGCGAACTATCTGTCGGAATTCTTTCTGTTTTTCTGTAAATTCAAATGCCGGAAGTTGTAATTGCTTCATTATTATCTCCCCTTTTACCGATATACGGTAATAGTTATTCTTTAATGGTAACTAATCACATAATATAGAATGATAATTTAATTGTCAATTCTGAATTTATAGAAAATTAAAAGCATCATAATTGATTCATTTCGTCTTTCGACATATTTAATCTAAGGATGCTTAAAGGATGGAAAAATTAGTTTTCTTTCCAAAGTATCGATAAGCATCCTTATCAATACTTATAAATAGTACAAGTTGGTAGAATAACGAGATTTCAAATTAAATTTGAATAATTGAAGGTAAATAAACAAAAGAAAATCATTCTAGTTTAAGTATGCATTTGTAGTGAATACACAAATAAGGAATGATTCTCTATTGCTATTTACAAAGATTAAAAGTCTCAAATGCCCAAGGTTAATTACTTATATTTATTGGGAGAGATTGTAAATAACCTAAGCATCTTTTAGCCGAAGCTCTTGGAGCTGTAAGAATAGGAACAGTCGTATTTAGCTGATCGGCGATATGAGCCATACTATATTGAGAGAGGACAATTACATCTACCTTTGCTTCTACTTGATGAACCATTTTCCGTATCCTTTCATCATGTTCATCCTTCTTACCTAATGAAAGTAGATGAATAAGTCCCGGTTCAACTAGAGACTCCACTAAAATTTCAGGATTCCTTTCTGTTATATAACTAAGTAAGGCAATTGGGGTTTCTCTAACTGTAGATACTAAACCAATCCGCTCATATTTTAGTGCTTCATCGAGCATAGCTTCATCAGAACGGAACAACTTAACGGGATATAGAGGTTGAAGAATATCTGTTACATTGTTAAATGCAGAGCAAGTAAGCAAAATGCAGTCTACGTCTGATTGGACAGCTAAATTAATCAGTAATGAAAATCTTCTAATAATTTCTGGTGTAAGCGAGCCACTACTTTCGATCATAGAGAACAAGCCCGTATCCATGAAATGTAGAAGTTGAACGTCAGGCGCTTCATTATTGAACGCTTTTTCTATAGGTTTTAATGCGGTCGTTGTAGCGTGAATTAATCCGACTTTCATAAATTCCCCCCTAAATCTATGGTTTTATTAATCTGAGTTGTCTAAAGCATATCCTCAAAACGAAACAAGTTCTCCGAAGTTACTTAAACCATCGATTAGATTTTTCGAATGAGAAAAGGTATATACCTATTTTTGTTAGTATTATATCGTTAACTCCAATGACACTAGTTCATAAAATTCTAGAAATCTTTAACGTTTTTCAATCTGTTCAATTTTATTCACAACTTCTTTTCCAATCTCTAGTGCCGCCGTTGCGGCTGGGGAAGGTGCATTACATACATGAACACTACTCTGGCCATTTACGATGAAGAAGTCATCCACAAGACTACCATCACTTTTAAGTGCTTGTGCGCGCACGCCGGCTGGTGCAGCAATCAAGTCATCTTCCGAAATATCAGGGATAAGAATACGTGCATTCTCAACAAATCTTTTTTTACTCACGGATCGAACGATTTCTTCCAAGCCTTCCTTTGAATTTTTCAATCCTAGCTTCCAAAAGCCTGAATATGTAATCATTTCTCCAAAGTCTTTTAAATTAAATGACGTTTTTTTATATGCCTCTCTTTTAAATCCTGGTACTGCATTTGGACCAACGTCAACTTCTCCATCAATCATCCTTGTGAAATGTACGCCCAAAAATGGAAAGTTCGGGTTGGGTACGGGATAGATGAGGTTTTTAACAAGCGATCTTTTTTCTTTCTTAAGTTTGAAGTATTCACCGCGAAAAGGAAAAATTTTCATATCTATTACATAGCCGGCCATTTTTGCTATTCTGTCGCTATGTAATCCGGTGCAATTTATAAGAAACTTTGCTTTGTAGGTTTTATTTGTTGTTTCAACTGTTACTTCATTCGGTTGCTCGTCAATTGCTTTCACTTCTGCATTATTTTCAATTAATCCGCCGGTACTTCGAATAATCTCTGCCATTTTTTCTGCAACGGTTTTATAATTAACAATTCCTGTTGTTGAAAGATGAATTGCTTCGATTCCATTTACATGGGGTTCTTTTTCAAGTAATTCCTCTTTATTTAATCTTCTGACTTCAAGTTTATTTTGAAGGGCTCGATTATAAAGTTTTTCAAGTTCTGGTAACTCTTTTGGATTCGTTGCAACAATAACTTTTCCACAAATGTCATGGGGAATTCCGTTTGTTTCGCAAAAAGCCCGCATACTTTCACTTCCGGCTTTTGCAAACTTCGCTTTATAACTCCCCGGTTTATAATAAATTCCAGAATGAATAACCCCACTGTTATGTCCCGTTTGATGCAGTGCAAGTTCTGATTCTTTTTCTAGTATTGCGAGTTTCGCGTTAGGATTTCTTTCAAGAATTGTCATCCCTACTGCCAAACCTACAATTCCTCCGCCGATAATAAGATAATCATTCAAATGCCTGGCCCCCTTTATTGCTTTAGTTAATCTCACAGGCTTCAGCGATGAATTCTACAAGATGGACAACCTTAATTTTATCTTGCAAGCCTTCACGCTGCACACCTAATAACATCTGGAGATGACAACCTGGATTTGTGGTAACAATCACATCAGGTACAATTTTTTTTACATTTTTCATCTTGTTATCAAGAACAAGCATCGATTCTTCGTGATGAACAATATTATATATTCCCGCTGACCCACAGCACATATCTTTTTGCTCCATTGCCGTATACGTAATGCCTGGAATTTGTTTTAACAATCGCAAAGGTTCATCCACAATATGTTGGACATTCGTTAAATGGCAAGATGGTTGATAAGATACGGATTTGTGAATGCTTTTTTTGAATGGCAATTCTAACTTTGACAAAAGAACGCTAATATCTTTATTTTTTTCACTAAAATTTGTTGCCCGCTCAAACCACGGATCTTTTTCATCAAAATACAAAGGATATTCAACAAGTGCAGCACCGCAACCACCTATCGAATTTACGATAAAATCAAGTTCATAGTTCTCGTAAGCTACAATATTCTTTTTTGCAAGTGTAACTGCCTGATTACTATCACCGGCATGATGTTGGAGTGCTCCACAACACCCTTGTTCTTTAATCGTGATAACTTCACAACCACCTGCTTCTAGTAGTTTAATCGCAAGGTCGTTAATATTAGCAAAGAACGTATCCATCACACATCCTGGAAAATAGCCAATACGTAAAAGTGGAGAATTCTTTTTAGTAGAAAGCATACTTTTTCTCTTTAATGGAAGTTTAACAACAGGTGTAATTGACTCCATACGTTTGATTGCTGAAGGGAGCACTGATAGTACATTAGATTTCCTAATGCCATTAATAATTTTTGTCTTTTGAAGAATATAAAGACCTTGTCCCATCAATTTTAATACTCTTTTATTTGGTAATGTATGATGAAATATAAGAGATCTTATTGCATTTGTCTTGCGACTTCTGTCTTTATCCCTATAATCGGCTAATACGTTGACAGCGGATGTAAGAATTTTTCCGTATTTAACATTCGTAGGACAAACGGTTTCACAAGCACGGCAACCTAAACAGAGGTCAATTGGATTTGCCATATCATGAATTGAAATTTTCCCTTCCGCGGCCATCTTTACAAGATTGATTCGGCCCCTCGGGGAATGTGTCTCTTTCCCAAAAGAAATGTATGTGGGGCATGCCGGTAAACAATATCCACACTGAACACAACTAAAAGTTTCGTCATAAGCAAGTTTTTTTCTTAAATCTTTTTCATCAATCATTTCGCAACTCAAACCTTTGCCCCGGTTCTGGAAATATTTTTCCGGGATTTAGTATATTTTGTGGATCCCATGCATCTTTAATTAGCTTCATCATGTGTAATCCGTCTTTTCCCAACTCCATTTCCATGAATGGCGCTTTCATAAGTCCTATTCCATGTTCGCCAGATAATGTTCCACCCAGTTCGACTGCTGTTTCAAAGATTTCTTCGACTGCCTGTTCGACTCGGCGCATCTCTTCTTCATCACGTTGGTCTGCAATAATATTTGGATGCAAGTTGCCATCTCCCGCATGACCAAATACGACGAGATGAACATTATATTTTTCTCTAATTTCTTTAAGACGTTGAAACATTTCTGGGATTTTGCTTCGGGGAACCGTTGCATCTTCCGAAATTTTTGTAGGCTTTACTTTTACGATGGCAGGGGAAACTAGTTTTCTGGCCTGCCATAATTGTTGGGCTTCTTCATTGTCCTTTGCCACTTGCACATGTCTTGCATTGACCATCATACAAGCTTCTGCCACGCGCGCCATTTCTTCTTCTAAGGCAATTGGGTGTCCGTCCAATTCGATCAAGAGAATCGCTTCAACATCAGTGGGCAATCCAAGAGAAGCATATTCTTCCACAGCAATAATTGAATGCTGATCCATTATTTCCATCTTCGATGGCATAATTCCTGAACGAAGCACTTTAGAAATGGCACGTCCGGAATCTACAATTTCATCAAATAAAACCATAGCTGTTTTCGTAGCCATTGGTTTCGGTATAAGTCGCAAGGTTGCTTCCGTAATTACTCCAAGTGTCCCTTCAGAACCAACAATTAACTTTGTTAAGTCATATCCCGTTACATTTTTCACAGTCTGTCCGCCTGTTCGAATCACCTTTCCTTGTGCAGTTACCACTTCAAGACCCAGTACATAGTCTTTCGTCACACCGTATTTCAACCCTCTTGGGCCTCCTGCATTTTCAGCGAGATTTCCACCGATTGTTGATACATGAGCGCTACTCGGGTCAGGTGGATACATCAGTCCAAATTCCTCAGCTTTTGCATTAATCTTCGCAGTAATAACACCCGGTGAAACAACTGCGACTAAATTATCTGGATCAATTTCGAGCTTTGTATTCCACAAAGAGAAGTCAAGCATAATTCCACCTTTGATAGCAAGTGGGCCACCGCTTAAACTTGTACCTGTTCCTCTTGCGGTGACTGGTATTTCGTACTGGGACGCCAATTTTATAATTTCTACAACTTCAACAGTTGCCATTGGTTGGCAAATAAAATCAGGTTTGTAAACGCCAAAAGAAGCGTCGAACGAATAACTAAACAAATCATGTATCTCTGTTAATACTCTTAATGGATCACCGATTGCTTCAATGAGCTTTTCGATAATGGTATCTCTAAGCGCATTCATGTTCTTTCCTCCTCGAATGATTTAAGGCAAACTAATCTAATCAATTGGCGAAGGAAATAAGATTAGCTTGCAGCGTTTTGTAAAACCGAGCAACAATTTTCCAAAAGTGAGATGTTATCTGGTGGATTTGACATGTACTCCACTTTTTCACTGTATATTTGATGATTAAGAACTTGGCCCCCCAAATGCCTTTCCAACCCCTTGTAATTTTTCAAGAATAAGAATCAAAATAACAGAAATAAAGATTACCACACTAGAAACAGATGCTATTAATGGATCATACGCATCCTGCATATGTGAAAAAATCTCTAGAGGTAGCGTTCGCATGGTAGATGAAACCATAAATAGAGAAACAGTTACATTATCAAATGACGTAAGGAAAGCAAACAATCCTCCCGATATAATCGCTGGACGTATTAGTGGCAGCGTCACCTTCCAAAATACAACTAGCGGATTTGCACCAAGAATAGTTGCTGCTCGCTCAAGATTGTAATCGAATCCGCTAAGACCAGTTAGTACGAGTCGGATAACATAAGGAATACAAATGATTATATGAGCAATTAAAAAACCAGTTGGTGTGCCAGCAAGCATCATCGGTGTAAAATATATTAGTAGTGCTATACCGAGAACGAGTTGCGGTACACTCAAAGGAGCTGTCAATAGCGTTGTAATATAGGATTTTCCTGGTATTTCATACTTGGCAATAGCAAGTGCACCTAATGTGCCAAATATAACTGAAAATAAAGCTGCCATAAGTGCAAATTTCGCACTATTTCCGAGCGCTTCTATAAATTCAGGACGCTCTAATATCTTGGTATACCACATAAAAGAAAATCCCTGTGCCGGAAAGCTTGGATAATTTGCACTTGTAAAGGAAGCAGGGATAACTACAAGAAGTGGAATTAAAATATAAATAATACTGATGACTGCAACCGTTAAGCGTAGTCGCCCAAGACTTTTTATCATCGGAATACCTCCTTATATTTACCTAATTCAAAGGCACGTGTAAAGATGAATACCGAAATAAGCGTAGTTGCTAGTAGGACATATGAAACAGCCGAACCGAAAGTCCAACGCAATAGACTGTTGATTTGATCGTATGCTACGACTGGCATTACCGGTACGTTTGCTCCTCCCATTAAGGCTGGTGTAACGTAGGAGCTCATTGAAAGGCTGAACACAAGGACACAGCCTGCTACGATACCAGGTAGACTAAGTGGTAGCGTAATTGATAAGAAGCTGCGAATAGGACTGCTCCCCAGAATAGCTCCAGCCTTCTCCAGATCAGGATCCACACCATATAAACTTGTAGCAATTGTAAGTATCATAAAAGGTAAATAAGCGTTTGACAGACCTATGACAACCCCGATCTCAGAAAATAATAGATTAAGTGGAGCCTTGATTATCCCAATTGAAACTAGGAAATTATTTACAGTACCATTCGGTAATAACAGGAGATACCAACCAAAATTTCTAACAACAATACTAACTAATAGTGGTGAGGCTACTAGCAAAGCTATATAACCTCGAACTCGCGGCGTACTTTTTGCCATCGTCAACGCAACCGGATAAGCAAGGAGTAGCGAAACGATTACTGTATAAAGACTGATTCTCACCGTTAACCATAATGATGATAGATAGTAACTATCAGTAAAGAACTGAATATAGTTTTTAAAGCTGTATACTGCATCAGCTCCACCTAAATCATCTGTATCAATAAAACTTAAATATAAAATATAGAGCATCGGTACAACGAAAAAACTAACAAGAAACAATAGAATTGGAAGAAGGAGAAGAAGACCGGGATTTCTCCATTTACTCTTCTTGTTTCTATGTTGTCTTGGTGGCTGTGTATGGTTTGTTATTTCTGTATGTTGTGTTATTTCTTGACCAGCATCATGTCTGATGGATTCCATCCGATATACACCTCTTTTCCCTGCTGCCAAGAAGAGTCAATAGCATAAGTCAATATTTGGTATGATTCCC
Source organism: Psychrobacillus sp. NPDC096426 (assembly GCF_044762745.1). Lineage (NCBI taxonomy): Bacteria > Bacillati > Bacillota > Bacilli > Caryophanales > Bacillaceae > Psychrobacillus > Psychrobacillus sp. NPDC096426. Next base: position 136,179 of record NZ_JBIWEX010000004.1, read on the forward strand.
CATACATCATCACATCTATATCCCATGAAGTACCGAGATAGTTCAACTGAGATATATTAGCTTTGTAGAAATTTGATGGTTTCTGTGAAGCAGTAGCCTTTGAGAAGATTTGTATCTTCTCAGGCCGAATGTATAGCTTAACAGCATCTCCAGAATGACAAGAATGATCGTCGCCCATGATATTATCTATATTTACTCGCATTATGTCATTATTCACTTTTACAGCGATTTCTCTATTCTCTACTGCCATGATAGTACCTTCAAAACTATTCGATTTACCGATAAACTGATAGACAAATTCGGAACGTGGATGATTATAAATTGTAGTAGGAGTGCTGACTTGTTCTATTTTGCCTTGATTCATTACAACAACCCGATCAGAAAGGGAAAGTGCCTCTTGCTGATCATGTGTAACAAAAATCGTCGTTACTCCAATTTCTTTTTGTAAGCGCTTAATTTCCGCACCTAGCTCATGGCGCAACTTCGCATCAAGATTAGATAAGGGTTCATCAAGTAAAAGTAATTTTGGCTCTACTACAAGTGCACGGCAAATAGCTACACGCTGCCGTTGTCCACCAGAAAGTTCCCGAGGGTAACGATCTTCCAAACCAGACATCCTTACGAGTTCAAGAGTTCGGGCAATACGTCTGTCCTTCTCTGACTTCTCTATCTTTCGCAATTTTAGACCAAAATCTAGATTTTCATATACTGTCATATGAGGAAATAGGGAATAGGACTGGAAAACCATTCCCAAATCTCTCTTATATGGTGGTACTTTTGTGACTTTCTTTCCTTTAATATATACGTCGCCTTCATCTGCCTCGAGAAATCCCGCAATTAGGTTTAACGTTGTTGATTTCCCACAACCTGATGGTCCAAGGAGGGTGAGTAACTCCCCCTGTTTTACTTCCAGGTCAATCCCGTTTAGCACGATATTGGAACCGTATTGCTTAAAAGCGCCTTTTATTTCTACGTCATTTTTTATAGCTTGTACCGTTGGATCTTTTATAACTTGCATCGTTTTATCCTCCTCTTTTATTTCTTATTTTAGTAGTTTTCCAAGTTCAGGAGTAACCTCCTTAGCCCATCTGTCTGTCCACTCACCACGGACTTCTGCCATTTTGGCAGGATCAGGCACAAAGGTTTTATCTGTTTCCTTAAGGCCTATAACAGGTTCAAATTTTTCTAGGAGACTCATCCCTTTGACAACTGGATAAAATGCATTTTCTGCTATTAATCCTTGTGCTTCCTCACTAATTAAATAGTTTATGAAGTCAGTCGCTTCTTTTTGATGTGGTGCATTTTTTACAAGGGTAGCACTGAATGCTTGAAGTGGTACTCCTTCTTTTGGTACGACCATTTTAATTGGAATTCCTGAGTTTGCCAGTTCTGCAATCGCGTAGCTTCCCATTACAGTAATATCACCGGCACCTTGTTGGATAGCTGGGATTACCTGAGTCGAGTTTTTATAGAATGTAGTGGAATAGCCCGCAAGTTCTTTCGCTTTTTCCAGCCCTGCTTCCATGTTGTCCGTGCTACCGCCATTTGCCATGGCTAAGGCATTAAGAGTGTTAAAGCCCCAATCATTTGTAATATCAACAAAAGCTGTTTTACCTTTGTATGCAGGACTAGCTAGATCGTTCCATGACTCTATTGGTTTAATTCCGTTCTTTTCGAAACTTTCAGTGTTGTATGCTGGAGCTATTGCAAGACCAAAAACTGGCGCAGCTGCACCTTCAACAGCTATAAAATGTGGATTAACATTTTTCATATTCGTGACGATAGTTTCGTCAATGGCTTCAGAAAGACCCTTGTCTTTAGCTCGGTAGACATCGTTCGGAACAAAGATAGCGATATCAATTTGTGGAGAATTTTTCTGCAATTCTACTTTGGATAATATTTCACCTGATAAGCCAGCTATATAATTTATTTGAATTCCGGTTTCTTCTTTGTACTTAGGGGCAATTACGTCGCGTATAGTTTTTTCAATTACCCCTCCATTTCCTGCAATCGTAATTTCTTTGGCTCCTCCCTCAGAGGATTTAATTGCCCCTCCTGGTTGTTGAGGAGATGGATTCCCACATCCGGAAAGCAGAGCAAGTAGAGCAATAATAAATATACTTATAGTTTTTTTCATTTTAATAAACCTCCTTGTTTTCTTTGAATTTCTAATGGGGTATGACAAGTGATAGGGCTCCTATAATAAATACTTCTTCCCTCCTTTCTTCCTTTTCTATTTATAATGCAATTAACGTGCCAATTTTCCGAACCTTCATATAAATAGATATGTGGATATATGAAAGAAAAACCGGCAAACTTTTCCTTAGCAAGGAAAAGTTTGCCGGCATATATTTCCGTTTTCTTCTATGTTACTCTTCTATTTCGTACTGATTAATTTTATTACGAAGACCGCGTTCTGAAATTTGTAGTGCGTTGGCAGTATCTTGTCGATTCCAGCCATAATAATCTAGTGTTGCGGCAATCATCTTTTTTTCAATTTCCTTCATTGAAATACCTAATGGAATATAAATCCCCTCTCCTCCTTCGTTGGTTACAGAAGTTGAAAGACCCGCTTTTTGTTCCAGAATATACATTGGTAAATCATTATCTAAAATCTTGTCATCTTTAGATAATGCAACTGCATATTCAATAATATTTCCTAGTTCCCTTACATTTCCCGGATAATTATATTCGAGTAGAAATCGATAGGCAGCTGTAGAAAAACATTTGTTGTTTCTATTCATTTCTAAACAATACTTTTGTAAGAAATAATCTATCAAAAGGGGTAAATCCTCTTTTCTTTCCCTTAAAGGAGGAACTGTAATTGGAATGACATTAAGCCTAAAATACAAATCCTCACGGAAGGTTCCTTCACTCACCATTTGTTCCAGTTTTTTATTGGTAGCGCTTATAATTCGTACATCTAACGAAATTTTTGTATTTGAACCCAATGGTGTAATTTCACGCTCTTGTAATACACGTAACAATTTTGCTTGAAGCGTATAAGGCATCTCACTTACTTCATCTAGGAAGAGCGTTCCTCCATTAGCGGATACCCATTTACCTAGTTTTCTCTGTGTTGCTCCAGTAAAAGCTCCTTTTTCGTAGCCAAACAACTCTGATTCAAGTAACGCTTCAGGAATGGCAGCACAATTTACAACTTCAAACGGACCGTTTTTTCGTTTTCCGCTGTTGTGTATATTTCTAACTACTAGCTCTTTTCCTGTGCCGCTTTCACCCATTATTAGTACACTTGAATCAATGTCTTTAATGCGCTCAATCAACGAAAAAACGCGATACATAGCCTTACTCTTACCAATAAAGTTTTTATAACCGAGCCTCTGTTCTAGTTCTTCAGTTAACGTTTCAACTCGGGACGATAGCCCCTTAAATTCAAGAGCTTTCGACATAAGTAACTGAAGTTCCTCAATATTAATAGGCTTTTCAATATAATAGTAGGCACCTTGTTTAATAGCTTCTATGGAAGTTTCAATAGATGAATAGGCAGTCATCATTATAACAGTAATAGATGGATCTTTTTTCTTAATCTCTTGAAGGATGTCAAGCCCACTGTAAATTCCTAAGTTAAGATCAAGAAGAACTAGATCGATATTTCCTTCTTCAATGATGTTAATACCATCCTGCGGATTAGTAGTCGTTGTAATATCGTAGTCGTCCTCAAGAGCAAAACTTAGAGATACGCAAATAGCAGTTTCGTCATCAATTATTAAAATCCGTGAATTCATTTTTCATCCCCTCCGTTTCGAACAATGGTAAGAATACTATAAATATCGTACCTTGGTTGGGTTGGCTATAAACCTGAATATCCCCGTTATTTTCTTTAACCAACTTGTAGGATACGGATAAACCTAATCCTATTCCTTTTTCCTTATTTGTATAAAAGGGCTCAAATATTCTATTAATATCTTCTTTTCTTATACCTATCCCTGTATCGGTTATTGTAATTTTCCCTGTATTCCCATGTTCTTTTTTTATCTTAATTGTAATTTTTTTCTCTTCAGTCTCCTCAACCGCATCAATAGCATTTAATATTAAATTTAGGAGCACCTGACGTATTTGCTGTGGATCAATATAAAAAACTAAATTTTTCTCTACAAATTGTTCAAGGATAATTTGTTTCTTCTCTATAGTAATTTGAAGAAATGATAGCAATGAAGTAAGCTCATCAACAGTATTATATCTTTGCTTTTTAGGTGGACGCGGACGTGAATAATCAAGTAGATTGGTTACAATTTTATTCAACCTGTTCACCTCTGCAGGCAAATGATCAATAATTGATTCCCGAAATTTAGGCTGATCATATTTTCTGGGGAGCAAATCAATGAAAGTTTTAATCGACGTTAAAGGATTACGGATTTCATGTGCAACTCCAGCGACAAGTTGTCCAAGTGCGTGCATCTTCTCCTGTGAATTAAGTTTATGCTCGAGCTTCTTCTTTTCTGTTTCGTCGTTCATGGACAGTAAATATCCTGTCTGCTTTTCTTGCGAATCATACATTTGGACTACGCGGTAGGATATTAACTTTTGCTGTGTACCCTCATTAAATTCCCGAATATAGGGGATAATTGAACCTTCCTGCTGTTCATTACCAACTCTGTATTGGTGAAATAGTTGGTTAAGAAGAGTTGAATCTTGAAGGTTGTCAATGTGATTAGCAGAAAGGCCAAGCACATCCAATGCCTTAGCATTCCAGCTAGTTATCTTAAAGTTAAGACCATATGTAACGATACCTGTATCAATATTATTCAACACTTGTTCTTTAAAGGCATTATTATCAGCAATCACTTGTCGTTGTTCTTGCAGATTCATATTTAAATTCACAAGTTTATGCGTCTGGATATTAACTTCTTTTTTTAGCCGTTGATTCCATTTGTAGATGAAGAAAATTCCTAGCGCACCTGCCATTAACACAAGACTTAGAAGAAAAATGAAATGCTTTAGTTGAGTGATTTGTGCTTCAGATTGTGGCATTAACCATCTATGAATTATAGAATTAACTTCTCCTTTTGCCTTCAGTGTATTAAGTGTATTATTCACCATTAGAAGCAATGCTTCTTCGCCTTGTTTCACTGCAATTGTATAATCAGCTGGTTCTATCACTTCTTCGAGGATTACGATTTTTTTTTCTTGTTGGGAACCTTTTAAATAGAAAGCTGCTGTCCATTTATTCCCTACAAACACATCTGCTTGCCCATTAAGCAATGTTTCGAGACCATCATATTGATTTGTTGTAATTGTTAGATTTGGGTTGCGCATATTGAGAAGCATGTTGAGTACTGGTGTACGTTCTTCCAACACTACGTGCTGATTCCGAACATCAGCAATAGATCGAATAGTGCCTACCTTCTCTTTTGGAATGATGAGTGAATCAGACATTGTAAAATATGAGTCCGAAAAATCAAACCACTCATCATTTTCTGTACTATAGGTGATGCCAGCAATCGCATCAATTGTTCCATTTTTCAGAGCTGTTTCAGCTTCACTTATACTCATTGGAATATATTTAAAAGTAAGCCCATTATCGCTAGCTATTTTCTTCATAATATCTATACTAATGCCACTTAGTGTTCCATCCTCATTTGTGTATGAGAATGGTGGTAAATTACGGTCTCCTGCAATATAATATGTTTTTTTTACAGCAACTGCGGTGGGAACGCTGATAAAAAATATTCCCACAATATAGAGGACGAACAACACACCGAATATTCCGATATTTTTTTGTTCGATCTTGCCCACTTCCTTTAGAGAATTATTTTCATGAAAGTGTCTAAATGAATGTAACATCCAGACAGTACCATCTTGTTATTTAACTGAATTGACATTTAGTTCAACTGCTATTTTCAGAGTATTCATCCATAAACCTAAAATAGGGAAGAAGTATCCCAAGTAATGATACTGTACATATAATAGATCCAATCAAAAAATAAAGCGGACGTATTCCCCACTGTTCACTTAAAATCCCTCCAACGAGTACGCCTAGCGGCATTGCCCCTCGAATGATAAAAAGTCGGACAGATGCTACTTTACCCATCAATTCGTTCGGAACGGTTTGTTGAAATATCGTTAAGTTATGGACACCGAAAAAAGCCATTGCAATTCCAGCAATCACCTCGGTCATTATGCCCAAAATAATGCTATGGTTAAATCCTAACGCGATAAATGTTAGACCACCGATTATCAATGCTCCCAACATTAAAACTCTACGACTGTTATACGTTATTTTCCCTACTAGTATTGATCCAATTACATAGCCAAGTGGAAAACTAGCCATAAAATAGCCGTATTCAGCATAGCTTCCTGACAACTCTTTTGTTATATAAGGTAAGGTGACAACCATCGTCACTCCTACTCCAAATTGGACGAATGCTAAAAAGATTCCTAACCAAACGATAAGCCGTTGCTTAAAGAAATATGATATTCCTTCCAAGAATTGTTCTAACCAAGACGTTCGTACACTTAAGGAAATTCTGTTTTCTTGGATAAAAAGTAAAAGTGCGCCACTTGTAATTAGTGTGCCACATACAAATAGTATAGTAGGTATAACGCCTATATACTCAATGACGATTCCTCCCAAAATTGGAGCTAGAAAAGTCATTAATCGGACCGTTCCATCTATATAGGCATTCGCTGCAGCTAATTGGTCTTTCGGTACGATTGTTGGTGTGATTGCTTGGTTTGCTGGTGTATAAATAGGCGTTATTAATCCCACTATTATTTGGACTGCATAAATATGCCACGCGTGTAGATTTCCAGTAGCCAATGAGACAAGTGGTATAAGGAATATTAACCCTCGCGTCCACTGTGAAAATACCATGATCCATTTTCGACTCCATCGATCAATAAAAGGACCAATAAATAATTGCAAAATAATAGACGGAATAAAATACAGTAACCACATGCTACCTAATGCCATCGTCGAATTGGTCAGTTGATAAATAAGAATTGAATTGCAAAAAGTACCAAATGCACCGCCTAGTTCGGAAATAACATTCCCTATCCAGACAATAAGAAACGGACGACTCTTTAATAAGGTGTTTCTCATTGATTTAAGTAAAACTCCAGTTCCTTCGATAGCACATCCAGTGAGTTTCTTTTAAGCGAATACTTTGCATCGATAATCTCTACTAACTTAGCTGCTCTTAGAATTTTTAAATGATGATGGATGGTTGATTTGCCTATGTTTAATTGCTCTGTAATGTCTTGTAACGAAAGATCCCGTTCCTCAAGTAATTTAACCATTCGGAGACGGACCTCATCTCCCAATGCTTTATGTTTCAATACTAATAAATTGTTTGGTGTGTACCGGTCACTTGGTGAGATACTTTCATTCGTAATAGGAAAGTAAAATACTTTTGTATCTTCTAAATCTGCCTCAATATTCCACGGGCGATAAATGTATTGTGGGATTAATAACACGTTGGATACATTTAGTTCTGGTGAATATGTAATGCCTCCTGTCGTCCATTCTACTAGTTCTTCCGCCGACATTTTACTTGCCATCTCTATCTTCATTTCATAATCCGTTTGCAAAATAGCATGAAGCTCCACATCTTTTATAATAACTGCCTCATACCATCCAGTCATCACGTTAATAAGATGTTCTTTTAACCGTTTACCGTTAGCCTGACAAATGAATTCGATATAACGTGGAAAAAAGGAGTTATCCTTCGTAATTTTCATCATTTCCTTCATGGCCAATTGATCGCCTAATGAAGCATTTCTTCTTAACTCTTGATAGTTGTTTCCGATAAACGGCAAACAAATAAAAATAAAATTTGGCATGGAAAGTTCCTGAATATACTTAGTAAACTCTCTTAGATCAGCGAAGTCTCGTTGATGGAGTAACTGTAGTAAGGCTTTCCAAGTATTTTTGTTTTCTACAAAGTCTAATTCAACTAATAGTTTCACAGGTAGAGATTCTTTTATTTCTTTCCAATAGTATACAGGTTTTTCTAGTGTTTTAATAAGAGGCTTATTCGTAATTGCAGCTATTCCTAATGCACATTCCCATAAAACAGAGTATTTTAATTGAACTTGATACGTTTCTCTCTTCCTACTTGTAAGATTTAAGACATCCAATACATCACCCCTCCAGAAAATTCTATATACTCTGAATATATCATTCGAAATACATAGAATCAACTGAATATTCATTATTCAGATAATAGAAGTGATTAAAAAGGTTTTAATTCTATTTTTTTAGTAGATATAGTGTTAACATAATATTCATTATGATCTACGCCAATTATCGTTGGTTGATATTTCTTGATTGCATCTATCAATTGATTTATTACGAATATGTCTAAATAATTCGTTACCTCATCCCAAATAAATAACTCATTTTTACCTAATAATGCATTCGCTAAAAATACTTTTTTCTGTTCACCAGAGCTCCAATCTTTACTTGATTTAGCTGAAAAACTTGAACGCTCAATACCTAATTGATATAACAAATACCAATATTTTTCTTTTGCTTCTTTTGTTGATAATCGACTTAGCACTGAAAAATAATCTACTTCCTTTTGAATTTTTTGATGTAGTATCGATAAATGTTCAGGTAGCCTAATACGATACTCACCTATTGTATCTAGCTGCTCTGATCCTAAAATAAAATTTAATAGAGTAGATTTACCACTTCCATTTTTCCCTCCAATAAAGAAACGATCATTTGGATATATATCTATATTGATCGGTTCAAAAAGAGGGACACCATTTCTCAAAATGGAAAAATCACGAAAGAATAAAATTTGTTTTCTTGGCTGTTCCACAATCATTTCAAGTTCCGAGATATTTTCGAAATTATGAATGAGATTTTCTTTTTCCTCGATCATTGCTTCTGTTCGTTTGTTTATAGCTTTTGCTCTTTTCATTTGTTTTGCTGCCGATCGTCTTGCAGAAGCATCCTTTGTGCTGTTTTCTTTTTTTAACCCCCAATTACTTACTTGTTTTGAAACATCATGAAGCCGTTTAATTTCCTTTTGGAGCTTTGCGTTTACTTCTTCAGAAAGCATATCTGCATTTGCTTTTTCGTATTTCCACGTATCCACATTCCCACTAATCAAATCCATCGATTCTTTATTTATAGCTAAAATATGATCAACAAATTGATTTAAAAAAGACTCATCATGACTAATTACGATAAATCCCTTTTTCTTCTTTAAATATTGCCCCACTATTTTTCTTCCATTTACATCTAGATTATTTGTTGGTTCATCAATTAAAGGGAATGAATTTTCATTCAAAAATAACTCTATCAATAAGATTTTTGTTTGCTCCCCTCCACTTAAAATATTAAACTTTTTATATAAAATGTCTGTCGATAGATCCATATAGGTTAACTCACGCTCAATTTGCCAAATATCTATATATGGATTTTGTTTCCGTAATACTTCCAAAGCAGTTAGATCTTCATGCATATCTTTATAAGATGGGAAGTATTTAAAGTCTAATGTGGACTGTATAGAACCTTCATATTCTAACTCATCTAAAAGGATTTTTAAAAAGGTTGTTTTTCCCCGACCATTCCGGCCAACAAGCCCTAATTTCCAATTTTCATTGATATTTAAGTTTACATTTTTAAAAATCGGTTGAATCATCGAAACATATTTAAACAACATATTTTTTATAAGTATATTACCGGTCATTCAGATCGCCTCTAATAGGAAAGAAAACAAAAAATCCCTCCGTTTATTTGGAAGGATCAGTCTATATATGTATTCATTTATGCATAACAAATACGCCTATTTTGAGTGTATTAGGTTCTTTGAATATATGATAAATGAGCAGACTAATCCTATTTTGCAAGTAAATGTATATACATTTTTACTATAAATAGAATTAGTTTAACATCGGCCACTCATCATCCCTTCAAAGATATTACAATAAAAATAGCATATAATTAATTCAATTGTCAAACAATTTTCGGACAATACACGACTCATTACGGGTTCCAATTGCTTTTCCCACTAAAAAAAACCCTTCCGTTACTCTCCAATGTATAAGCGCGTTACTTTTCTAGAAACACTCATACAACTTAGGCGCTTTCTTAGACCTATTGTTATTTCTCCATGTGTTTCCTTCATAACTAAAAGTTTCCCTCTAACAAAAATTGTTTACGAAGACAAGATACCGTGTTACAATATTTACATATCATAAGAATGTATTTTTTTTACTTTTAAAGTTGGTCTAGGGAAACATTTTAAACTTAGGAGAGATGAATGATGAGTTCTGACCCAAAACATATAACAGAAGAGCAAGGTTGGTTAAAAGCAAGTGCTAATGTGAGTTTAGAAGAGGTTAATAGCTCGGTTAATGTTCCAATAAAAGGTAGCTTTTGGCGCAAACTGTTTGCGTTTTTAGGTCCCGGTTCCTTAGTGGCGGTTGGATATGTAGATCCAGGAAATTGGGCGACTTCTATTGCGGGTGGTGCGCGCTTTGGTTATACGCTTTTGATTGTTATTTTACTATCTAATTTAATCGCTATGCTCCTACAAGCGTTATCAGCAAAACTTGGTATCGTTACTGGGAGGGATCTTGCGCAAGCAACAAGAGATGCCACTGGCAAAAAAACGGCTTTCTTCCTTTGGATTTTAACGGAACTTGCTATTATTGCAACAGATTTAGCAGAGGTAATCGGTTCGGCGATTGCATTAAGTTTATTGTTTGGTATCCCTTTACTATTAGGAATCACCATCACTACATTAGATGTTTTGCTTTTGCTTTACTTACAAAAGAAAAGCTTTCGTATTATCGAATCGATTGTCATTGTGCTAATGGTAACTATTTTTGTCGTCTTTGCATTTGAAGTGATTATATCCAAACCAGAAATTTCCGCATTATTTGGTGGATATGTACCGAAAATGGAAATTATCACAAATCCATCCATGCTTTTTATTTCTCTTGGTATATTAGGAGCGACGGTTATGCCACATAATTTGTATTTGCATTCTTCTATCGTTCAAACAAGAAATTATAAAAGAACAATAGCTGGGAAAAAAGAAGCACTAAAGTTTTCGCTTATTGACTCTACTTTTTCTTTAACTGTCGCTTTTCTTATCAATTCTGCAATTTTAATTCTTGGGGCAGCTGCCTTTTATGGAACAAATTTAGATGTATCCGAGATTGAAGCAGCTTATGAGTTATTAAGCCCTACTTTAGGTGTAGGTATTGCAAGTACATTATTTGCGGTTGCTTTACTTGCTTCCGGGCAAAATTCGACCATTACAGGAACTATGAGCGGGCAAATAGTGATGGAAGGATTTATACGATTAAAAATTTCTCCATGGCTTCGTCGTTTGATCACACGTTTATTAGCAGTCATTCCTGCGTTTATTGTAACTTGGATAGCAGGTTCTAAAGGAACAGGTGAGTTATTGTTATGGAGTCAAGTAGTATTAAGCCTTGCTCTTCCATTTGCCGTTATACCTTTAGTATTATTTACAAGCGATAAAAGAAAAATGGGCGAATTCGCCAATACACTACCCGTGAAAATATTAGCGTGGGGATGTACCGTTTTAATCGTGATTTTGAATATATTCTTAATCGGTTATATTATTATAACTGGGCAAGATTTAGGTTAAAAAAGTGGCATGATTTAAGAAGAAATCATGCCACTTTTTTTATGCCTTCTTTTCATTTATTAGGAATTCTTATCTTCGTTATCTATTCTCTCGCCTTGAACTTTACTACTCCGTCCAGTTCCTGACGCTCCACGTTTCCAATCGATTCTAAATACAATAATCGAGTAAGTGTAGCCATAAAAGAACTTAAATTGAGGATGATATTTACGGTTCCGTATACTTCGTGGCAGATTTGATTAGCGGTTTTACTTTCGCTCGTCACGGATTGTAGTACTTGTTGTAGGCGATATTCATGTTTAGCAGTCAGTTCGTTTATTCTAGAATGAAGATCATAAATTAAGTCTCCATGACCTGGTAAAGTAATGTCGGCTGGATATTTTTCCAATTCCGTCAATGATAAAAAGTAATCTTTCAATGGATTTTCTTCTTCTCCCGACCATAGACCAATTACTGGATTGATCTTGTTTAATACATGATCTCCAATGATCATGATCTTCTTATTTTCATTATAAAAGCAAAAATGATCAGGTGCATGACCTGGTGTCCAAATAGCCTCAAACAATTCCTCACCTAATTGAATATGTTGATGATTTTCAAAAAAACCATTCGGTTCGAAATCGTAAATGGGAGGATCTTCATTTATTTTATTAGGAAGTGATTGTCCCCCATGTCTGATAATCAAACTGTTTAATCGGTCTCTACCATGTGAATTCCGATTTTTCCTCATTTCTTCGTAACCCAAATTGGAGACAATAACAGGTACTCCAACTTCCTGTTGAAACCATTTTGCAAGACCGATATGATCTTGATGAGTGTGTGTCAGGACCACTTTCTCTATTAAGATCCCAGATGATAACACTTTTTTCCATCCTTCTTTCGATTCTATTGAATCAGTCCCCGTATCAATCACCGTATATCCATTTTTTCCTTCTATTAAATAGCAGTTAACCTCTCCCATTCCTTTTGGAAATTTGATAACTAGTTTATGTATACCATCTGTTACTTCTGTTAACATTTCATGTCCCCCTTGTTGTTGCACTCACTTCAAAAGCAATCTTTTGGCAACCAGCCTACCTCTCCATTTTCTCTCTTCACAAGAATATATCCGTCACATTCATTATCAACCATCGATACTTTTTCTCCTTGTTTAACAGATAGAAAGGTTGTACTCAGGTCCGTTTTGGCACGGGCTGATTCATGATCTATTAGTAAATATTCATTTTTAATCCATTGTTCAATGCCGAGATTCGTATTTTCACACAGAGTAAAGTATCTCTCTTGTCTTATTATTTGCATGTCGTAATTTGGATATGTCACAGTTCCTACTCTTTTTGTGGAATTGTTATATTCTTTTTGCACAATCATTTCGCTCGTTAACTCATCCACATATGTAGATGTATACGTTCCATTTTGGATAATTAGCGCATTTAGTTGTCCATCTTTCTTAATCTGATTTCCACCATCTAGAGCAATGATTTTTTTACCAAGATCAATGATCGAATTATGGGAACTAACTTGATTTGCACGATAATTAACGACTGGCCAATGACCTACGATGACTATTTTGTCGGCTTGGTGCACTTGCTTATAAAATTCTTGCGTATATAATGCAACCTCTTCTTTTGTTTCTCTCCAATTTTCTTTATTTTCAATACCTGCATGAATGATAATAAAGTCATCGGTTTCATAAGCAATTGGTAATGATTCTATCCAATCTATTTGCTCCTGAAAATATTGGCGATAATAGCGGGCAAGTTCTTCTAGATTTGTGAAATCATCTATTGTTTTAAAATTTTTTGCTAGCATTTCATTTAAAACAGAATTTTTTTGTCTGTTCATGTATGGAATAATTCCATTACTCCCATTAAACACATAGCGATGGACTACATCACAGTTTCCTTTTGTGACAAAGACCTTATTGGATTGTTTAGATAAACCTCTCACAAATTCCACTACTTCTAAACTATTTTGTCCTTTTTCGCAAAGATCACCGTTGATGAATAGATAATCTTCTCTCGTATAATTCACTTTTTGTAATAGATTTTTAAATATCTTTAGATTTGCATGTATATCTGAAATGATAATTGCACGTTTTGTTTTATCTAATTGCAGTCGGCTTACTTCAATCATTAACTTAACCCCCAAAATATTATAATCTTGAGAATATTATATCAAAAAAACTAATTAATAATATCTTTTCTTGAAAACTGGAGATAAGATACTGTTGAATGAGTTGTATTCACTAAAAAACAAAAAGTAATCAGCCATTTCATATATGGCCGATTACTTTTAACTGCACGGATTGTTAAATCAGCTTTCTCTATTACAGGAGATTGCTTTTTTATTTAAATAGGTTGACTCCGTTAGGTGTTCTTTTGATTAGTTATGATCTAATTAGTTCTTGTTCCCAAGCAGGAAGCATTTTGTTTAATTGTTTGTCTTCACGGTATCCTAATACGTATTCAGCTTGCATCACTGTATGGATTTCACGTGTCCCTTCATAAATGACCGGCGCTTTTGAATTACGTAAATAACGTTCTACTGGATATTCATCCGAATAGCCATTTGCCCCGTGAATTTGAACTGCATCATCTGCTGCTTGGTTGGCAAAATCACAAGCTTGCCACTTAGCAAGGGACGTTTCACGCGTATTTCTTTTTCCAGCGTTTTTCAGTTCACCTGCGCGATACACTAGCAAGCTACTCATTTGATAACCTGCTTCCATTTTAGCGATCATTTGTTGAACTAATTGGTGTCTACCAATTTCTTTTCCAAAAGTTTCGCGCGTATGGCAGTAATTCACGCTAGCTTCCATACATGCCATAATTTGTCCTACTGCTCCTGCCGCTACTGTGAAGCGCCCATTATCAAGAGCCGCCATCGCAATTTTAAATCCTTCTCCTTCTTCACCAAGTAAGTTTTCTTTTGGCACTTTCACATTTTCGAAAAATAACTCGCCTGTATTGCCGGCACGTATTCCTAGTTTTCCTTTCGTTACAATAGAAGAAAACCCTTCCCACGTACGCTCTACGATAAATGCAGAAATCCCTTTATGTTTTTCCGATTTGTCTCCTGTATATGCAAACACTAAAAAGTGATCCGCAACATCACATAGTGAAATCCATGCTTTTTGTCCGTTTAAAATGTAGTGATCCCCATCTTTAACAGCGGTTGTTTCAAGTGCAGCCACATCAGACCCAGCGGCAGGTTCCGTTAAACCAAACGCACCAATTTTCTCCCCTTTTGCTTGAGGCACTAAATACTTCTGTTTCTGTTCTTCCGTTCCCCACTGCAACAACGTCAAACTATTTAAGCCAATGTGTACGGAAACCGCTGTACGAAAAGCCGTATCTCCGCGTTCTAGTTCTTCACATACGATAGCAAGCGAATTGTAGTCCATTCCGCTTCCGCCATATTCTTCAGGAATACAAACACCCATGAATCCAAGTTCTGCAAGTTTCGTATAAATAGCTGGGTCTGATTTTCCTGCACGATCCCATTCGCCAATATAAGGCATAATTTCCTTGTCGA
Organism: Psychrobacillus sp. NPDC096426; assembly: GCF_044762745.1. Classification (NCBI taxonomy): domain Bacteria; kingdom Bacillati; phylum Bacillota; class Bacilli; order Caryophanales; family Bacillaceae; genus Psychrobacillus; species Psychrobacillus sp. NPDC096426. The sequence goes on from NZ_JBIWEX010000004.1 coordinate 151,310, forward strand.
CAAATCCTCTCACCGTTTTACGTAACATGTTTTGTTCTGCTGAAAATGAAAAGTTCATAATATAATCTCTCCTTTTTTAATTGGTTGTTTGTGTCATACTTAATCGATTCATAATTTCTTCATTATGTTCTCCTGGATTAGGCGGATGGTACTTCATCTGAACGGGTGTCCGGGATAGCTTAAGTGGACTTCCAATCAGTTTGATGCGGCCCGCTGTTGGATGTTCTTGCGTGATAAACATATTGCGTGACTGGAGCTGTTTATCATTTACAACTTCCTCTATATTTTGAATTGGACCACTTGGAATATTATTATTTCTAAATTGTTCCTGCCAGTAGGCGGTCCCTTTTGTTAATAATATGGCTTGTAATAATGGAACTAATTTGTCTCTGTTTTTCACGCGGTTAGGGTTTGTTTGAAAAAGAACATTTTGGGCGTATGCGGGTTTTCCAAGCACTTCGCAAAATGCCTTAAACTGATGATCATTTCCGACTGCAACGACCATTTCCCCATCTAACGTTTGAAATGCCTGGTACGGAACAATATTTGCATGGGTATTTCCAAGAGCTTTAGGAACTTGTTCGGCCATTAAATAGTTACTGCCGATATTCACTAGTGCGCTTACTGCAGAATCATAAAGGGAAATGTCTAATTTTTGTCCTTTCCCAGATTGTACACGCTCTAACAAAGCAGCTTGAATTCCAATGCATGCATATAACCCAGTCAAAACATCTACGATGGCGACACCTGTCTTTTGTGGTCCCGATTCTTTCGTACCGGTGATGCTCATTAACCCGCTCATCGCTTGAATGATAAAGTCATATCCAGGAACATGTCGATCCGGTCCTGTTTCACCAAACCCTGTAATTGAGCAATACACAATACGTGGATTAAGCTCCGCCAAAACGTCATAGCCTAAACCGAAACGATCCATCGTTCCAGTTTTGAAGTTATTAATAATTACATCACTTTCTTGAACCAACTTTTTAATAGTTTCGACACCAGCTACTGACTTCAAGTCTAAAGTTATCGCCTTTTTGTTTCGGTTTGCACTCAAGTAGTAAGCGCTTACTTCACTTTTAAATGGTGGACCCCATTTACGTGTTTCATCACTTCCTCCAGGTGCTTCCACCTTTATGACCTCCGCACCTAAGTCACCCATAATCATCGTGCAATATGGACCAGCGAGAACACGTGACAAATCCAAGATTTTGATATTCGCAAGAGCTCCCGTCATTTGAACAATCACACCTTTCCTCTATTGAATTCAAAAAGCCAATTCAAAGAGACTACAGACTCGCTGTAAATCAAATTGAACTGGCTTATTATCTGTGGTTAAAAATCCCGGCAAGAATTTTGACAGATTAGGCAGTATTAGCTTTTCTATTTGTTTTGCATAATTTGGTCATGGGAATGAACGTTGAAACGCTTCGGCATGACTCGTTACTTCTTATTCTAGTACACAAATATTAGTTTGTAAACTAAATAATCAAATATTTTTAAATATTTTTAAATATTTTTAAATATTTTATAAATTATAATTTTTCAGCTGTATATAGCTCATAATGTTTATATAAATCTTTCAATGCTGACATTACCGCATTTCCCGCTTTTCCTAAATAATGATTTTTTATACTCGCGAGTGGCTGATCAATTCCATCTTGTAAACTATGCCCTCTTAGCAGGTGTTGTACAAACGCTCGTCCATGTTCCGTAGCTAACGTACAACTAGCCGTAACAATTACCCCGTATTTTTTATCGATTTCCGCTGTAATTGTCAATGTTTCATATAAATTTTGTGCGGCCATTCCCGCCGGAAGTCTTGCATGCCCTGCTATAAAAACTGTGTTCATAACGTTCATTCCCCTTTTGTCAAAAAGCTTCATATTATTAAGAATCTCTATAGATTAAGAATACAGGAAGCGAATGTTATTTAATAGTATTTAACGGGAATATTCTGTTTAATTTATTTTAATTAAATAAGTAGAAGCCCTTAACTATTCCATATTACGAACGTCTTGCAAGTACATCGGAAACTTTTCACCTTCTCCATTCACAATGAGCATACCATTTACAGTGAACCTTGGTTTTACTAGTCGTTCTTTTACTCTATTGAAAGTAGACATTTTTTTCACCTTTGTTCCTTCTATTTTATATAACTCGACTGTGTCGGATTTTTTCTTAGGAACACTTAATGCTACATAATCACCGAACACAGCATAGTCCTGGAATGTCGGAGTTCCAATTTTGTTTAATTCCCCACTTTCTAAATCTATATACGCTAAAATCGAAGGATCATCTTCATTTAGCAATTGAGTAAATATCTTATCTCTTGTTACTGTAACATTTAATGAGTATTCGTAGGGCACGATATACTCCCCTATTTTGACATTTTTGTACACATCGTATACAAAGAACTTCACCGTTTTTTGCTCATTATCTGTAAGCCGCTCCGGAATAACAAGTAAGCCATCATTAAAAGAAGCTCTACTATTAGTACCTTCTCCAATTAATTCGTGCACTAATGTTTCTTTTAACGTTTCTAGGTCAAGGATTCGGTAACTTGGCACAGCACCTTGTTCATCAAAAGACAAACGAACTAAATAATCACCATCAAGTTGAAGATCTGCTTGTAGAGTTTCTTCCATTACAAATGTTTCATTACTTTCACGATTTAGTATATGAATGGATGCATGGCCATTATCATTTTCCGAATATAATTCGTCCCAAACAAACCATTTTTCGTTTAATAGTACCTCTGTTATCAAGACATTCTCTTTTGGGGCTACCAATATTGTCTTTTTATTTGATGTAAGCGAATAAGTATAGATTGCCTTATTATCTGTGTAAATCATGGAATCTGTTTTCTCATCATAAATAGAGTTGATAAGAGCGTTGTAATCATGTCCTTCTATCATCACTTTTCTTAAAGACTCTTCTTTAACTGAGCTACTAATACCAGCTTGTTCCCGCCAATCCTTTACATAAGGATAGCTTAATATACCAGATAGACCAATAATCGCTACTCCAACAAGAATTGGTTTAAGCATTCTCTTTTGTCGCTTCTCCTCAGATGAAACCCTATGTCGCGCTTCCGTTAAAATTTCGCTCTTTTGTTCTTCTGATAACGTAATATGTTCTGGCACAGATGAATCTAACTTGCGTTTAATTTCTTCCTCCATGATGGAATCCCTCCTCAGCAAATGTAAGGCTAGCCATTTTTCTCCCCCTTACTAGTCGTGTCTTCACAGTATTATTAGAACAATTCAAAATCGTACCAATCTCCGTTACAGAAAGTTCCGCATAATAGTAAAGCCATAATACTTCCCGATATTTCCTAGGCAATTTTTTAATTGCATCCGAAAGTTCATTACTACTTTCATCAGCTATTATGCTTTCTTCAGGAGTCTGATTATGTATTAGTAAATGATTGATAAAGTTTGATATTTCCACTTTTCGATACGACCAGCTTTTAAAATAGTTGTGGCACTCATTCACGGTGATGCGATATAAATATGTTTTAATACTAGAACGTCCTTCAAAATTATCCATATTCAAGTAATAACGAATAAATACTTCTTGGACAATATCTTCAGCTTTTGCTTCGTCTTTTACAAATGAATAAGCAAGCCGTGTTAAGTAATGTCCGTACTCATTCATTGCTTTTACAAGCAGATAGTCTCTATCTTGCCTATCCAACCCTTCCCCTCCATTCTTTTACTACCTGTTAGACAAATCAAATCGCCTTTCGGTTTCAAATGGAAGAAATATTTTTCCTGAAGGTAGCTAGTTCGCTTAAGACTTTTGAGTCATTCATACCTTAATCCACCTGAAAATTCCTCTATCTTTTCCCAATCGATAACCATTATTTCTTTCTTTTCCTTCTCAATTACTTTTTCATTAACAAGTTTTTCAATTATTCGATTTAAGTGTCGTGTTGTTGTACCTATTAGGGAAGCTATTTCCACGCTATTTGTCGTGTGGATTTCTTTACCAAACGTTTCTCCATTACGGACGGTGCATAAATAACTCGCAAACCTTGTTTCTACTGAAGCGAGCAAATTAATGCGAGAAGCAGTGGTACATGTCTGTAGTTTGTACGTTGTATGGATTAAGAGTTGTTGCAAAAAAGCTAAATCTTTCATCAATTCGTTGCGTATGTACGTTTTATGGATAAATATAAAATCTGAATCGATCACTGCTGACACCTGGGATTGAATTGGCACCTTTTGAATTAATTCAATATCACCCATGATTGAAATAGCAGAACAAAATCTGAGCAGCAATGCTTTACCTGTAATGACACTCGTAGTAATTTTCGTTCTACCCGAAACTTGAATATATAACCCATCTATTTCTTCCCCTTCTAATAAAATGACTTCGTTGCGACTATATCGTCTAATCTGAAAAGGATGTTGTTTATCACTAAAAAGTTTTTTCAATTCTTCATTGTTCAAATAATAGGTTGAAAGTAAATGATCTTGAATAATTTGCATTGTTCTTCTCCTTTTGGGACATATGTCCTTTTTATTATATCGAAAAATCGCTACTATGAAGAGAGTGAAAGGATGAAGAAAAATGAAATTTGTTTTCGATTTAGATGGTACGATTTGTTTTAAGGGGCAGCCTCTATGTACAGAAATAACGGATGCATTACAATATTGTCGCCATATGGGACATGAAGTAATTTTTGCTTCTGCCAGACCGATTCGCGATTTACTGCCTGTACTTCCAAAAGAGATGCATATGAATCCCATGATTGGTGGAAATGGTGCTTTTGTAACAAATGCGGGGAAAAACACGTATCTAACATCGTTTGATAATCAAACAAAAGAACAAATAATACAAATGATAGAGGACTTTCATCTTACCTATTTAATCGATAGTGAATGGAATTATTCGTTTACTGGAAACACAGAACATCCGATATATCAAAATCTTGATCCCGAAAAGTTAGCGAAAAATATTTCGATTGATGAGATTAAACAAATGATGAAAGTCGTACTATTTCCAAATGAACATGCACTTGCGATATTAGCCAGATTAGAATCGCTTGAGGTTCTGATATACAATCACGGACAAGAAAATATTCTAGATATTAGCCCTTTAGGCATCGATAAATGGACAGGCTTGCAAAAATTAAATGTGAAAAAACAAGAATTCATTGCATTTGGCAACGATGCAAATGATATACCCATGTTTCAATTTGCAAAAGAAGCGGTATGTGTGGGTATGCATGAAGAATTAAAAGAAATCGCTTCGAGGGTTGTTGAAAGTGATGAGCAGGCAGTTGCGAATAAAATAATAGAGCTTAGTAAAGTACATGCAAATCAACTAGAATTGTACTAATGGTGACTACTGTATCCTAGAAGTTGTTACTAACCTGTTCGAAATTTTTCCAACTAAACCTGCAATAATTACAACTAAATCATTCCTTTTTACAACTAAACTCACCAATTTTCCAACTAAACTTAATGTTACATAAGCAAAAACTGTAGACAGCTCCAAAAGAGTGTCTACAGTTCGTTATTATACTAAACGCTTTTTAGCTTCTTCTATTTGGATGGCAACTTGGTCAAATCCAGTTCCACCAAGGGAATTTCTTCTCTTTACAGCCGCAAGCGGTGATAATACATCGTAAATATCCGACTCTATTAGGCTGCTTGCTTCTTGCAAATCTTCTAGCGGAAGATCTAATAAGAAATAACCTCTTTGGATGCATAAAAATACGAGCTTCCCAGTGATTTCATGTGCTTCACGGAATGGAAGTCCTTTTGCTGCAAGATAGTCTGCAAGTTCTGTTGCATTTGAAAAGTCTTTATGTACAGTATCGTGAAGACGCTCTTTATGAACCGTCATAGTACGAACCATACCTTCAAATATTTTCAATGAGCCAACGATTGTATGCACGGTATCGAACATACCTTCTTTGTCTTCTTGCATGTCTTTATTATAAGCAAGTGGTAATCCTTTAATAACTGTAAGTAAGCCCATTAGATTGCCGTAAACGCGTCCTGTTTTTCCACGGATCAACTCGGCCATATCTGGATTTTTCTTTTGTGGCATAATACTAGAGCCAGTGGAAAATGAATCATCTAACTCAATAAAGTTAAACTCCGAGCTGGACCATAAGATGATTTCTTCCGCAAATCGAGATAAATGTGCCATAAGCATCGAAGAATTACTTAAAAATTCTACGATAAAATCCCGATCACTTACCGCATCCATACTGTTTGCATATACGTTCGCAAAGCCTAAATATTCCGCCGAAAGTTTGCGATCAATCGGGAAAGTAGTCCCTGCAAGCGCTCCTGCTCCAAGTGGTGAAATGTCGATACGTTTAATCGAATCTTTAAAACGCTCTTTGTCTCGGTCGAGCATCCAGAAATACGCCATTAAATGATGTGCAAATGAAATTGGCTGTGCACGTTGTAAGTGCGTATATCCTGGTGCAAGTGTTTCCACATGCGTTTCTGCTTGAGCGATAAGTGTTTGTTGGAAAAGTTCAATTAACTCAATGATTTCCCCAACCCTATTTTTCAAATATAAGTGCATATCGGTTGCTACTTGATCATTTCGACTACGCCCAGTGTGTAATTTTCCACCAACTGGACCGATTAAATCGATTAGCATTTTTTCTAAATTTAAATGAATGTCTTCATTTGCAATTAAAAACTCTAATGCATTATCTTCTGCTCGTTTTTTTAATTGCTCTAATCCACTTAGAATTTGCTGCACATCTGCTTGGGGCAAAATTTGACATGCCCCAAGCATTTTGACGTGCGCGATACTTCCGTCTAAATCTTCCATTACTAATGTTTGGTCAAAACCGATGGAAGCTCCAAATTCATCTACCCACTGCTCGGCAGATTTTTGAAATCTTCCGGCCCAAAGCTTAGTCATGCTTTCACCTTCTCTGCTCCCTTGTTCACCATAGCGTGAACTTTCGTTGGAAGTCCCCAAAGTTCGATAAATCCGACTGCTGATGCATGGTTAAATTCATCTTCCGCTGTATAAGTTGCAAGTTTTTCGTTGTATAAAGAGTTTGGAGATTTACGTCCTTCTACAATGGCATGACCTTTATATAATTTCACACGAACTGTACCATTTACATACACTTGTGTTTCTTTTAAGAATGCTTCTAGAGCGGTTCTTAGTGGAGAGAACCATAGTCCTTCATAAATTAGTTCTGTTAATTTTTTCTCAATTACTGGTTTAAAGTGAGCTAATTCTTTTACTAGTGTAATATCTTCTAATTCTCTATGTGCGAGTAATAATGTATGAGCACCTGGAATTTCATATACTTCACGTGATTTAATACCAACAAGACGGTTTTCTACGTGATCGATACGTCCAATCCCGTGTTTACCAGCTAAATCATTTAATCTTGAAATTAATTCGTATAAAGGATATTTTGCACCGTCGATTGCTACAGGCACCCCTTGAACAAATTCAACTTCGATAACGTCTGCAGTATCAGGTGCATCTTCTAATGCAACTGTTAGTTCATATGCATCTACTGGCGGTGCTTGCCATGGATCTTCTAAAATACCACATTCGTTTGAGCGTCCCCAAAGGTTTTTATCAATCGAGAACGGGCTATCTAAGTTAATCGGAATTGGGATATTTTTTTCTTTTGCATACGCAATTTCTTCTTCACGGCTCCAGCTCCATTCACGAACTGGGGCAATTACTTCTAAATTGGGATTTAGAGCATTAATAGAAACTTCGAAACGAACTTGGTCATTTCCTTTACCCGTACAACCATGAGCTACTGCAGTTGCGCCAGTTTGTTCTGCAATTTCCACTAACTTTTTAGCAATCAATGGACGAGACAATGCAGAAACTAATGGGTATTTACCTTCATACCATGTATGAGCCTGTAAAGAAATTAATGCATATTCATTCGCAAATTCTTCTCTTGCATCGATCATATAGCTTTCAATAGCCCCAACTTGTAGCGCCTTATTTTTCACGAATTCCAAATCCTTGCCTTCTCCAACGTCTAGGCACACCGCAACTACATCATATCCTTCATCTTTCAACCATGTTATTGCAACCGAAGTATCTAATCCACCTGAATATGCTAAAACAACTTTTTTACTCATTTATATTCCTCCGTTGTATGTTTATTCATTATTATAGTATTAATATACATAATGTAACATGCTTAATGTATAAATACAACCAGTAATTTATGATTATGAAGAATATTTTTATTAGACAGATTAATTGATTCCCGGAAATGAAACAAAGATAATGGAAGAAAGGAGTGTGTTCAATGAGTCATTTATTTTCACCTATTACACTAAATGGACTAACATTAAAAAATCGAGTGGTGATGCCTCCTATGTGTCAATATTCGGTAGAAGCAAAAGACGGTACCCCAACCGATTGGCATTTTGTCCACTACGTTTCTAGAGCAGTTGGTGGTGCCGGGCTTATTATCGTTGAAATGACCGATGTAGAACCGGATGGCAGAATAACCGATTTCGATTTAGGATTATGGTCAGACGATCAAATTCCTGCGTACGAAAGAATCGTGAAAGAAGTACATAAACACAATGCTAAAATAGGCATACAAATTGCACATGCTGGTAGAAAAGCAACCGATGCTAACCCACCTGTTAGTGCTTCTGACATTCCGGTCGCGGAAAATTGGAAAGTGCCAAGAGCGCTTTCCACTGTAGAAGTAAATGAAATGGTCGAAAAATACAAAGAAGCTGTCAAACGGGCTGTTGCAGCTGGGTTCGATACAATCGAACTTCACGGAGCACATGGCTATTTAATCCATCAATTCCATTCACCAATAATTAACAATCGAACCGATGAATATGGAAAAGACTTATCCAAATTTGGCGTAGAAGTTATCGAAGCAGTACGAAGTGTGATGCCGGAGGAAATGCCGCTTCTTTTCCGAATTTCAGCGATTGAATATATGGATGGCGGTTATGATTTAGCGCATTCATTAGAAATAGCAAAAAAATATAAAGAAGCGGGTGTCGACGTTTTCCATGTTTCGAGCGGAGGCGAAGGACCTTCCGGGAAGATAAAGCCTGCAAATACGCCTGGATATCAGGTTTCATTTGCGCGTGCATATAAAGAAGCATTAAATGTACCTGTAATTGCTGTTGGAATTTTAGAAGATGCTGCTTTGGCAGAGCAAACGATTGCAAATGGAGATGCAGAGCTTGTTGCGGTTGGTCGGGGAATGCTAAAGGATCCTTACTGGGCACTACATGCAGAAGAATCCATTACAGGGAATGTAGTACCACCCGTACCGTATAAAAGAGGATTTTAGTAATATTTATAAGTTTACAAAGGTTCAAAATGCTAAAAGAAATAATCCACCCAAGGCGTTAAGCGGATGGGTGGATTATTTTTGTGTCAGCAGAATAATATTACTACTAGTAATATTGTATATTTGGATAAATTGGATAATACGGAAGGTGGTATAGATGAAAAATACCAAAATTGACATTCGAATAGAACTTGGACGATCTCCTTCTAAAGTTGGACAATCTTCTATATAACCTGGACAATGCCCTCAAATAGTTGGACAATCTTCTCCTAAAGTTGGTCGATCTTCTATAAAAGTTGGACAATTCCCTCAGATAGATTTATCTGCGAAGCGGCATATTTTTTACTAATTCTTTATGTTCCTTGTATCTTATGAAGTGCATCCAAGTTTGCAATAACGGATAGCTCTTCCCCTTCGATTGCTTTTAGTAAATTCTCAGCTATCACGACTGATGTCTTTTTTGCAGCTTCGATACTGATGCCACCAATATGCGGCGTCATTGTAATTTCATCTATTTGAAAAAACGGATGGTTTTCCGTTGGCGGTTCAACTGTAAATACGTCTATTCCGGCCCTTGAGAATGTTTTGTTTTTTAATGAGGAAACTAAATCCTTCTCATTTATAATACCGCCACGTGCCGTATTTATAATAACTGCCGATGGTTTCATGATGTTAAATAATTTTTTATCAATCAATTCTTTCGTTTCCTCTGTTAGCGGGATATGAAGACTGATTGCATCACTCTTCCTAAATACCTTCTCTATGGAAGTTGTCAGTTCAACTCCTAATGAATTTGCTATTTCTTGTCTATCAGCTGAAATCGTTCGAACATATGCAAGAACATTCATCTCAAAGCCATTCTTTAATATTTTTGCCACTTTTTGAGCAATGGATCCGAATCCTACAAGTCCAAGCGTTTTACCTTTTAATTCTGTCGTATATCTGCCATCCCTAAAAGAATAGTTTCCTTTTTTCATTTCTAAATGGAACCTACTAATATCTTTCATAACAGCTAGTAGTAAAGCTACGGCATGTTCAGCTGTAGCTTCACTATTCATTTTCGGTGCATGCAAAACTTTAATTCCTTTTTTTGTTGCATAGTCTACGTCTATATTATCTAGTCCAATACCTGCTCCTGAAATGGCTTTTACATGTTCACATTGATCTAATATGGCAGGAGTGATTTTCGCAGGCGCTCTCAAAATAATTCCGTCCACAACATTCTGCTGCAAATAGGAAATAATCTCCTGCTCATTAAACACATGAAATACTTTTACATCAGCAAATTCTTTCAACTTTTCTTCACCGATAGGATGATACATCGGCAGTATTTGAACGATATGTAAAGACATTCAGCTCCCCTTTCTTCAGATACATTTTCACTTCGTGAATACTAATCAATTATTGTAAGTTTTCCACGATAGTTGTAATTCCTTGACCTCCTCCGATACAAAGCGTAACAAGTCCATATTTCGAACCTCTACGACCCATTTCATGGAGCAATTTCGTCATGAGTATTGCACCTGTAGCACCAATCGGATGACCAAGTGCAATTGCTCCGCCATTGACATTTACTTTATCCATGTCCATGCCAGCCCCTTTAATAACGGATAAAGCTTGGGCAGCAAATGCTTCGTTTAACTCAATTAAATCAATGTCATCGATTGTTAGACCGCATTGCTCCAATGCTTTCTGTGTCGAAGTGACTGGTCCGATCCCCATAATTTCAGGGGATACAGCACTGACTGCTTGTGCAATAATTTTTGCTTTTGGTTGCAATCCATATTCATTCATTTTGTCTTCTGACATCATGAGAACGACGGATGCACCATCATTTCTTCCACTTGAATTCCCTGCTGTGACAGTCCCACCGTCTTTAAAGACAGCGCGAAGCTTTGCCATTTGTTCTTCCGTAGACTTTCTTGGATGTTCGTCTACTTCAAATAGCACGCTATTTTTTCTTCCTTTGGTTTCAAAAGGGACGATTTCATCTTTAAATCTACCTTCTTTAATGGCAGTTTCAGCAAGAAGTTGACTTCTCATGGCGAATTTATCTTGTTCTTCTCGTGAAATATTGTATGCTTCTGCTAGATTTTCAGCGGTGTAGCCCATTGTCAATTCCCCGTACTTTTCAGCGGGCTGTGAGCGTGGTTGACTTTCTGTATTCGGGTCTAGCAGTAATCCATTCCCCGCTCCAAGACCATATCTCCCGTTTCGAATATAATATGGTGCCGTACTCATACTTTCAGCACCTCCAGCAATGACAACATCGGATAATCCTAAACGGATTTGTTGGTCTGCATTATTAATCGCCTGCAAGCCGGAACCACATTGTCGATGTACGGTATAACCTGGGACCGTTACTGGTAATTCTGCCCTTAGTGCTGCTAGTCGCGCTAAGTTTGACGTATCTGCACTTTGTTTTGCTTGACCCAAAATAACTTCATCTACTTCGATTTCTTTATTTGTCCTTACCAACAATTCCTTAATGACCTTTTCCGCCAAATGGTCAACTGGTATGTCTTTTAACGAACCACCCATTCTACCAATAGCTGTTCTTACCGATTCTATAATATAAGCATTCCGCATTTCTTCACAGCCCCCTATTTACATAATCACGTTTTAGTTCACTTGCAATAATGTTTCTTTGAATCTCAGAAGTACCTTCATAGACTTTTGTAATTCGTGCATCGCGGTAATATCTTTCTATTGGATAATCTTTCATATATCCAATTCCTCCGTGGATTTGTAAGGCGATATCCGCCACTTTGTTATACACTTCAGAAGCAAAAAGTTTTGCAATTGCCGCTTCTTTTACGACGCGCATTTTCTGATCTGTCATCCATGCAACGCGATATGTCACCCCGCGAAGTACTTCAATTTGCATACTGATTTCAGCAAGCATATGTTGAACGGCTTGAATGTCTACAATTTTTTGACCAAATTGTTCCCGTTCATGCGCATATTCAAGTGAGTGTTCAAGCAATCTGATACATGATCCCAAATTTCTTGCGGCTAAACCTGCGCGACCATTCGCAAGTATTTTGAGTGCATTAACGTATCCGGACCCTTCTACACCTAAGACATTTTCCGCTGGGACTTCCATATTATCAAAGAATAGTTCCGCAGAATGAGAACCTCTTAATCCCATTTTCTGTTCTACAGCTCCTAAGATAAATCCAGGTGTATCTTTTTCCACAATAAAAGAAGTGATTCCTTTTGCACCTTTTGAACTGTCCGTTACAGCCATGACAGTAAAGATATGTCCATCTACGGCGTTTGTTATGTAATGCTTGGAACCGTTTATGACATATTTATCTCCTTTTTTAACTGCAGTCGTTTTAATATTGGAAGCATTGGATCCTGCACTTGGTTCCGTTAATGCAAAAGCACCGATCCATTCACCTGAAGCCAACTTCGGTAAAAACTTTTGTTTTTGCGCTTCTGTTCCAAGTTCTACGATACCAACAGTCCCAATCCCTGTATGGGCGCCAATTAGAGTTGTGAAACCATTATGTGTTTTTCCAAGTTCTTCATAAATGGCACATTTACCAACCATATCTAGTCCAAGTCCACCATATTCTTCAGGGATTCCAAGACTGAATAGACCCATCTCTTTAGACATCTCTACAATTTTTGTTGGAATATTGTCTTCTTCTTCAATAATCTTTGCCACAGGTTCTACTTCTTCTCGTACAAACTTTCTTACGGTTTCTCTTAAAAAATTGATATCCTCCGTGAAAGTGAAATCCATCGTAATCTCCCCCTTTATCGATTGATAAAATTTGCGTTTCTTTTTTCTAAAAATGCTAACGTACCTTCTTTTTTATCTTCTGTACTAAACACAACTGCTTGGGATAATTTCTCAATCCACATAGCTGTTCCAGAATCAACATCATATCCTTTATGGATAGCTAGTTTTACAAGTTGTATGGCAACAGGTCCTTTTTTCATAACATCAGCAGCTACTTTTTTCACTGTTTCCTCCAGTCCTTCTTCATCCGTGAGGTAGGTGATTAAACCAATTCGCTCTGCTTGTTCTCCGTCTATCATTTTTCCGGTTAAGATCATATCAAGTGCTCTACCCTTACCGACAATTCTAGAGAGTCTCTGTGTACCACCTGCTCCGGGAATAATTCCTAAATTTAGTTCCGGGAGTCCAAACTTTGCTTTTTTAGTCGCTATACGAATATCGCAAGCTAACGCCAATTCGCATCCTCCTCCGAGGGCATACCCTGTTACAGCTGCAATTGTCACTTTCGAACAACTTTCAATTTTCGAGTACAACCCTTGCATTCCAGGAATAAGTGCTTCTAGCGCTTCTCGATCATGTAGTTGCTGAATGTCCGCTCCTGCAGCAAATGATTTACCGCCTGCTCCTTGTATGACAATTACTCGGACTTCATTGTCCGATTCAGCATCAGAAAATGCGGTATCGATTTCCACTAATGTTTTGGCAGTCTAGCGCATTTCTCGTTTCCGGACGGTTAAGCGTGAGCCACATAATTCCCTTCTCTTTTTCCACAAGGAGATTGCTGAAATTCCCCATCCTATTTCCCCCTTACGTATAATCATAAAAGCCTTTCCCGCATTTTTTACCGAGACGCCCCGCTTTAACATATTTAACAAGTAGTGGGCAAGGACGGTATTTCTCACCCAAAGTTGCATATAGATATTCCATATTACGTAATCTCGTATCTAATCCTACTAAATCCGCAAGTTCTAGCGGTCCCATCGGGTGATTAAGACCTAATTTCATCGCCTTGTCGATGTCTTCGGCAGATGCGACTCCTTCCATAAGCATATTCATCGCCTCGTTGCCAATTAAACAGTTCATCCTAGAAGTGACGAAACCAGGAAACTCATTCACTTCGACTGCTTCTTTTTTCATTGATTCGGAAATGCCTTTTACAAATTCGACTGTTTCATCGGAAGTTTCAAGCCCTTTTACTACTTCAATCAGCTTCATTTTATGGACTGGATTAAAGAAATGCATAGCGATAACTTTGTCTGGACGAGATGTTTGGGCACCGATTTCAGTAGGGCTCATCGTAGAAGTATTTGTCGCTAATACCGCTTCCGGCTTACAAATACGATCAAGCTTCTGGAACACTTCTATTTTTAAGTCTATTTTTTCAAGCACTGCTTCAATAACCAAATCAGCGTCCTGTGCTGCAACTTCTAGTTGGTACTCATAGATCAAATTCTCTTTTGCCTGTTTATATTTCGCTTCGTTTAAAAAACCTCCACGAAAACTTGAATCTAGCAAATCATCAATTTCCTTTTTTGATTTTGCTAGAATCTTCTCGTTCAAATCATTCAAATACACCTTAAATCCAGATACTGCACTTGTATAGGCAATCCCTTTTCCCATAACACCAGACCCGACAACTGTAATTTGCTTCATGGGCTAATCTCCTCCGTTCAAATTTACGTCTAAACTAACGTAAATCACTGTTTTCTGATTCATAGATAAACTCCGCTTCCGTTATTTCCTTAAGCTGAGATATGGTCATATCCGACAAATTCTCAACCAGTTTCATGTTATTTTCTTCAAACTTAAATACCGCATGTTCCGTTACTACAAGATCCGCTTTTCGGATCCCACTTGTCGGAAAAGTAAGTGCTTTCACAAGTTTTGCTTCACCCGTTATAGAGGAATGTGCAGTTGCAACAATGATTTTCTTTGCACCAGCGACTAAATCCATTGCACCACCGACTCCTAGTATCGTTTGTCCAGGAACTGCCCAATTGGCAATTTCTCCTGTTTGATCCACTTGTAAAGCACCTAGAACAGCAACATCTATATGACCTCCACGTATCATCGCAAAAGAACTTGCACTATCAAATAAGGAAGCGCCTATCTCCATTGTAATAGGAGCCTTACTTGCACTTATTAAATCCATATTTATTTCTTCAGGAGGTGGTGTTGCCCCCATACCAAGCAAACCATTCTCTGACTGTAAAACAAGGTATTTCTCTTCCAAATAATCTGGAATAAGTGTTGGAATACCAACACCCAGATTTACAACTTGCCCTTCTTTAAGCTCCTGAACTATACGTTTTGCAATTTTCACTCGTTCAGACTGTTTCAACGAAAACCCCACCTTTTTTTACATATTTACTCATCACAATATAATCCACGTAAACATGAGGTGTAACAATCTCCGTTGGTAACAGTGTACCGGTCTCTACAATTTCATCTACTTCTGCAATAACGATCTTACTAGCAGTAGCCATAACCGGATTAAAATTCCTTCCCGTATGGTCATAAACTAAATTGCCTAAACGATCTGCTTTATATGCTTTAATTAATGAAACGTCCCCTTTAATCGCCTTTTCTAAAATATATCTTTCCCCATCGATTACTTTTTCTTCTTTTCCTTCCGCTAATTTAGTACCGACAGCTGTTTTCGTATAAAAACCACCGATTCCTGCCCCTCCACACCTAACAGCCTCCGCCAAAGTACCTTGTGGAATAAGCTCTATTTCCAACTTCCCTTCGGACCATGCTTTAACGGCATCCCGATTGGTTGTAAAGTAAGAGCCGATTGCCTTTTTCAATATGTTTTTGTTCAAAAGTTTTCCTAATCCTTTACCTACTTCACCCAAGTTATTGCTTACAATAGTTAACTCTTTTTTAGAAGAGGAGGCTAATCCATCAATCAGTGTCAAAGGAGTGCCTGACATACCGAATCCACCAACCAATAACTTATCTCCATCCATGATAAAATCTAGAAACTCGTTATCTCTTAATAGTTTCACCAACTATATTCTCCTTCCTTACAAACCGCTATTTCCATCTATATGCAATTGAATAACACTTATTCATATTACTTTTCTCCCTATCATTAATAATCATATGTCTTGTACAACCTTTTTATTTATCAGACCACATTTCCAATTTCTATTTACATAGCAATTTTTTCATTGAGAATAGCCATTGTGCATACTATTCTGATAGAGTAAATAACAAACACTCTTTCAAGGTTTAAAACAATTTGAAAATAACAGAAAGGACATCACTCGATGAAAATACTTAAACGTATCGCACAAGATATTGTGGAAAAAACAAGTGAAGTTTTGCCATACCCTATTAGCATTACGGATAATGAAGGATATATTATTGGGGCTTCAGATATAAGCCGGATCGGAATCTTCCATCAGCCGTCGCTAAAAGTCGTCAAAACAAATAAAATGGTAGAGTGTGTGAATAAAATCGACAATAAAGTATTACCCGGGGTAGCTGTTCCACTTAAATTCAATAACCAAGTGATTGGTGTACTTGGAATTGTTGGAGAGCCAAAAGAAGTAGATAAATACGGGCAATTGGTTAAAAACCAAGTAGAAATGATGTGTCAAGAGGCTATTAGTAAGGAAATGGCGGAGTTAAAAGCAAAAATGATTGAATATTTCGTCCACCAAATCATTCATTCTAAAGATAATGAGGTGGATGATCATGTTTTACAATATGCAACTTTACTTAATGTTGATTTACATGCAAATCGTGTTTGTCTTTTAATAGACATTAATAATCTAACTGAAAAAGTTTCTTCTGAAAAAGGAAAAGTGGGATTGTTAGACGATTTCTCCTTGCAATATTTTCAAAGGGAAGTTTTAGATTATCTTCGCTTAATCTTCATTGAAAATACGGATGATATTATTTCGGTTTTAAATATCGAACGCTTCATTATTATCAAAGCGCTTCCTACTAAGAAATCCTTATCCATTTTAGTAAAAAGCCTCGATGAAAAACTTGAAAAACTAAATGTATTTTTGGAGAGAAAATATCAAGTTTCCGCTTACGTTTCAGTTGGTGATACGAGTGATGGGATAAAGGGTGTATCTGAATCTTATCAAAACGCAAAGAAATCAATGACTATTGGAAGGGATACAGAAAAGGATTCATCGATTCATGTATACAATGAACGGGAAATGTTGCTTCGTCTTCTACCAAAAGAATTGTCAGTAGAATATCAACGAAAGCTTTCAAACATTATTTCACCATTCATCGAACATGAAAATTATGACGTTTTATCCAGTACATTTATGGAGTATTGCAAATATGACATGAAATTAAGTGAAACTTCCAGAAATATGTTCATTCATAGAAACACGCTCATTTATCGGCTTAGAAAAATTCAAGAAATTACGTCACTTAATACAAGTGACTTCAAGCACTGTATGCTTTTGTATACCGCTATCCAATGCTATGACGATACGAAAGTTAAAGCTGCCCACCCTTGAGAATTCAAGAATAGGCAGTTTTTTTATACTCATTAATTATTATCAATTTGTGCTCTTTGTAATTTACCACTGTAATCTATATAGACTGATTTCCACTCCGTGTATACATCAAGTGCAGCTACACCAGAATCTCTATGTCCATTCCCCGTTCCTTTTGTTCCTCCGAACGGAAGGTGGATTTCAGCTCCAGTCGTACCAGCATTAATATAAACGATTCCAGTATCTAAATCTCTCATTGCTTGGAACGCCCGATTTACATCTGCTGTAAAGATGGAACTCGATAAACCAAATTCTACATTGTTATTTATTTCGATTGCCTCTTCTAAACTATTTACAGAAATAATAGATACAACTGGACCAAAGATTTCTTCTTTTGCAATTCGCATTTCTGGTGTTACATCCGTAAAGATCGTTGGCGCATAGAAGTTCCCACCATCTAACCCAATTTCGGATACAATATGCCCACCAGCAAGTAGCCGAGCACCTTCTCTTTGACCAATTTGCACAAAATCATGAATTTTTTCAAGAGCAGAGCGATTGATAACTGGACCCACTTTCACCGACTCATCTGCACCATCGCCTAGCGTCAATTCTCCAATACGGTCCACTAGCTTTTGCTCTAGCTCAGCTTTCACATATTGATGGACAATAATTCTGCTCGTTGCAGTGCATCGTTGACCACTTGTTCCAAATGCCCCCCATAAAATACTATCTACCGCAAGATCTAAATCAGCATCAGCCAATACAGTTACAGCATTTTTACCGCCCATTTCAAGAGATGTTCGTTTTAGTAGTTCACCGGCACGCGCATTAATAGCACTACCAACTTCATTAGAACCAGTAAATGAGATTAGATCGATGTCAGGATGTTCTACTATTGCATTTCCTACAACACTTCCTGAACCATTTACTAGATTTAATAACCCTTTTGGCAAGCCCGCTTCTTCGTAGATTTTAGCAAACTCATAAGCAGTCATTGGTGTTTCAGTTGCCGGTTTCCAAACAACCGCATTACCAGTTACTAGAGCTGGAAGTGACTTCCATGAAGCAATCGCAATTGGGAAATTCCATGGAGTGATTAAACCTGCTACCCCAACTGGAATTCGCACACTCATCGCAAATTTATTGCGTAGCTCCGACGGAACAGTATCCCCAAATTGACGACGACCTTCCCCAGCCATATAAAAAGCCATATCAATCGCTTCTTGCACTTCACCTCTTGCCTCTTCAATCACTTTACCCATTTCACTAGTGAGTACTTGCGCAATTTTTTCTTTGCGCTCTTTTAACAGGAATGCAACTTTATATAAAAATTCCGCTCGCTCGGGAGCTGGTACAAGACGCCATTCTTTTTGTGCCTTCTTTGCTGCTTGAACCGCACGATCTACATCTTCTTTCGTCGATTGTGTAACTTCACCAAGTACTTCTCCATTCGCAGGATTCAAAATCTCTACATATTTACCTGATGATGATTCGCTCCACTCGCCGTCAATATAATTAAGATATTTTTTCATATATGTTCCTCCCATTTTTAGAAAAC
Organism: Psychrobacillus sp. NPDC096426; assembly: GCF_044762745.1. NCBI lineage: Bacteria > Bacillati > Bacillota > Bacilli > Caryophanales > Bacillaceae > Psychrobacillus > Psychrobacillus sp. NPDC096426. Next base: position 170,398 of record NZ_JBIWEX010000004.1, read on the forward strand.
AATTTAGTTCAATCAATTTCATAAAAGGAAATGACCTTATAATCCGAACAAGGTTGATTTACGCTACAGGCGAACGCCTTCCACTTCAAATTTCCAACAATAGATAAAGAGGGATTTGCCCCAATCTATTCGATTGATAATTCACAACATCACCTACTTTTTCAGAATCTTCATAATATTAGATGTTTACACTTCCAATTTACCGTTTTTCATCGGTGAATACTATGGTTGTATTGCACAAAGATTAGCCCAAAAGATAAGGATATTTCGTATAACTTGTTCAAATGGTACACAAAAAACTGCTATGTGAGTGTAAATTAAACAGTCTTGAAATATTAAATGCATAAAGTAGATTAAACGTACACTATAAAGAACAATTGGTGCATTAACACCTAGACAGCCATCTTGTAGAAAGATTACCTTCAAAGGGATCAGGACACTTCAAAAAATAATTCACCTGAGCCGCATTCTTTTCCCTTTACTTAAAGGATTTTTGAAATGGCCTAAAACTAATATCTGCTAAAATCATGGACGTAGGTATAATAATCACAATTACAACGAAAGAGATAAGCTCCGTCATTGGATTAAACGGGACAAAAGCGTTAAAGAAATATTGCATTATTTTCCAAAGAGTAATGAATATAACTACTGAAAACAAAAGAAGTATTAGATTTGCAATGATTTTCTTCATTCTCCTCCTCTTTTCGTTAACGACGCATAGGAACAATTAGTAGCAATAAAACCGATCATAATAAAGTGATATACTAAATCGTTTAGACAATTTGACCCGTTCTTTCACTTTGTAATATCCAGAGAATTGAAGCTTATTTCTGTATAAATCAAAAATAATATGAAAATTGCTATGTCTGATAATAGATTATGCACACTAACTCCCCAAAAATGATAAATTGAATTAACTAAACCTCCCATCAGTCCTCCAAGTATGGCTAGTAATAGGTCTATACGATTTAAATTCTAAAATCCGCAAATTCGAGGGAAAAACACGTTTTATATTCACCTTTATATGAATAGGAAAATTTTAAGATGCTTAACATTGACTGAACTGGAGAATATACGATGGAAGAGGTGATCGTATGTCAAAGCTGTTATATTTGCTAATTATTTTCTGTTTGATTTTCCCAGCGGCTATCTATGCGGAAACAAATACGTTAGGTGTAAAAGTGGCTTTTGTTCGGGATGGTTATGTATGGATAAAAGATAACGGGATAGAAGAAAAAATAACAGACAAACAAGCAGTATACAATTATCCCCCATCTTGGTCATTCGACGGGACACTAATCCTTTATCAGAAAAACGTACGTGGTAACATAAATAAATCAATAGAAACTTCAAATGAGTTATGGGTATATGATGTAAGTACGAGAAAGCATCATAAAATCTTTTATGACGGGTATAACCCGAAATGGTCTCCTACCGAGAATATTGTCGCTTTCACCGATAGAGGAGTGTTAAATATATCAAATTTAGAAACCTTTACGAACATTGCTTTAGGTGTTGATAGTTATGAGTGGCATCCTAACGGTAAAGGCTTTATTGCATCGTCAAGCGCTTCGCTTCGACCAGATGGTTGGACTAATCCCGTGCTCTTTACAATAACACTGACAGATGATTATTTTAAAAACTGGGATTTAACGAAACATGTGAAAAAGCTATTTGTCATTCCAAAAGAAATAGGGATAAACGATAAAAGAATCATGTCCATCAACGCAGGGTCATTTAGTTTTTCTCCCAATGGGCAATGGATTTCCTTTATTGTTAATCCGACCGGTTCTTTGTCTATGGATAGTGATATGCTTTGTATCATCTCAGAAGGTGGAGATGATTTTGAGGTAATTGATGAAGTAATTCTCGATTTCAAACCAAAATGGGCAATTACCAAAAATACGCTCGGCTATATTGCAGGTGGAGGTCGAATTGTATTTGGCTTTAAAAATAAAGATTTGAAAGTCACGGAACTTCCCGCTGCTCCTAGTCTAAATCTCACACCAAATAACTTTGCAGAAATGGGTTTTACATGGGTGAATGATATGTCACTTATTGTTTCCAGAGTGCAAGAATCCGAATGGTCAAATGATCCGACAAAACGCCCAAAACCATCTTTATATTATGTAGCGATTAATGGTCAAAAACAACTAAAAATAACGACGCCTAAAAAAGAATTTGGAGATTATAATCCACTGTTTTTAAAATCCATCAACAAAATTACATGGATCAGAAAGAGTGATATTATCGCAACAAAGAAAGATTTATGGATTGCTGATCCGAATGGTAATAATGCCGAAGTTTGGATACATGACATTGAAGGATATGGATTTTTTCCGTTTTAGTCATCACTGACACAAACCATTCAGACTCTCTTCAGAATTGTGTTTGAATGGTTTATGATACAAGGAAGAAAACTAAATCACACCACTTCTTTTCTTTACTTATACGAATATTTTTTCCAGTTTCTTTATTGACTCATCACTACAAATATTTGAAAAAAAAGATAAAAGATATTTTCTTGCATCTTCTTTATCTTTATTAATGACGTCTATTGTATTTCTTACAGCCCAAGAGTCGTATGTCTCAAAAGCTGTACTGCTCCAGCCATTCTTTTCACCTTCAGCGTTTTTTTTCACTTGTATACCTGAAATTACAATATCTATTGATCCTTGTAATTCTAATAATGCGTTATCAAATATCTTCTTTTTGTCTCTTTCCTTTAGTCCTGCCTTTATTCTTAATGCCCTTGTGTCTATTCCTTCCTCTTGGCCAATGATTTTGTTTATTTCAAATGCTTCTTTTGATACGTTTCCATTAAAATAACGTTCTTCGATGGACTCGGTATAACCTAAAACTTTCTTTATATATGGAAGAAGCTGACTGGAAACCAATACCGATTTTTTCTTAATGAATTTACCGTATGCCGCAACTCCGTCTGTTGAAAATCTTGTCCTCCAAATCCAAGGAGCAAACTCTGATTCAGAATGCCAATACTCTGGAGAAGTAATCGTATTTAAAGAGGGGAAATCAGGTATTAAAGGGGCAAGGGGGAGTAAACCAATCTCTTCTATTACACCTATCGCTTCCTCATATGTTTTCACTTTATATTCCATCAATTTGTTATCTCCCTTTTAAAAATTGGCATATGTCTAATTTCTATATTCAGTTTAGATTTTCCTTCTTGAAGTCCATACTCTTAGATGAACATGTAAAAAAATTGTTTCAGGCTTATTTTTCATAATAAGGGACAAACAATTGAAATCTGAACAAAATTGTTTTACGCTTCCGAAGTAATAGGATGTTTCAAATTTCCGGGAAAATAATTATCACCATTTGTTTTCACAAATAAAGCTCCACTACCATTTATAGGACTACTTTCAAATAGAAAGCCTTCATAATCTGGGGTGTAATGAAAAATTATCCTTTTGCTTCCCTCACCTGAGATTTCTATTAGAATATGGTTAAAGTTTATTTTTTGCTTACTGATGATATCAAAAAGATTAATTTGGTTTTCGTCTTCTCTATAAATTATTATTGCATCTTCGGATTCAAGATAATAAATGTCATTACAAAAAACTGTCAAGCAATAATACATTAAAATTTCATGGGAGTTTACAGTTGAAAACCGTTGGGAAACAGGTATTCTCTCTTTAGCAAATTTAAAAATAAATTTTATTTCATCCATATTTGTTATGTCCAGTTTACGGAGGGCATTTTTGGATTTTTGATTGGACAAATAATTCATGGAAAATTGATATTCTTCCACTATTTCAAAGCCAAACTTCGGATAAAAATCTAAAACGTTCTCATTTGCAAAAAGGTATATCAAATCGTACATTTTATAATCATCTAAAACTTTATTCATTAAACTTTTAGAAAGCCCCCTGTTTCGGTAATCAGGATGAGTCATCACTGTTCCAACTTGTAATGCCCGTTTTTGATTACCTTGTATAATAAGATCAATGATATTAATTGAAACATTTGCTACAACTTTATCCTCTACCACATATGAAAAAGGGATGTATCCCATTCCCCAAAACCCATGTTGATACCAACCTTTAAAATTCAAGCCAAAAACACTATTAGCAAGTTCGAAAAAGCTCTCTCTATGTTGCTCATTATCTCTATAATTTTTAATGAATTGTAACTCTCCCAACAAGTATCACTCCCTTCATATTTCTACTTCTATATCATTGCTCTAAGAGCACTATTATTCATATTCAGGCGTACAGCGGCGTAAAAAAAACACAAAACGAGCAGAATCTTCAGCCGCCATCCCATATTGAAAAACAAGCAACTGCCATTGTTCGGTATGCTGTTTGGGGACTAGAAAACCTCCTTGCACCAAGTTGAGCGATTAACTTTCATGGGAGTTCAATTCAATAGCGTTAGTGACTATTTTGTCTTACGCATTCTTCTTTGTTAAGCGTGTAATGATAATGCGATTGTCCTTCCATTTCAATATTTCCATTAAAACGAAAACCACATTTTTGAATAACTTTATTTGAGCTAACATTGCGGGGCAGAATAACTGCATTAAGTTGTTCTATATTTGTATTCTCAAACAAATATTTTTTCAAGCCTTTTACTGCTTTGGTTGTGTATCCACGATTTCTATAATGTTTTGAAATAGCATAAGCAATTTCCTGATTTGGTTCACTTAGCCCTTCTTTAGTACCTGTATTGCAGAAACCAATAAATTTGCCAGTTTCCTTTAATACAATTCCCAACTTCAAATAATTTTGACCATCGATATTAGGTACAGCTGACAAAAACTCTTTATTGGATGGAATCTCATAATTTGTAACCCAATTCAATCGTTGTTTTCTTGTTGAAAGCCAATCAGGCAGAAATTCATAAACTTCAGCTTGTGAGGTAATTTCATAAATACTATCTACATCTTCAATTCTAAACTCTCTCAGTAATATTTCACCACAGTCTATTGTAAATAAATTGTTCATATCCATCCCCAATCCATTCCCTTTGCAAACATTCACTCTGCACTAAATTAAATAATTCCATCTTCAATAGTCCATTAATCTAAATAGACTAAGACTGAGTATTCAAAAATAATTAGCTGGTTCATTTCTTTTCGCCATTTATAAGAGTTGACTAGATTATAGCTGTTTTACATTATTTAAATAAACCTCATACTTAATTCTTAAAAGAAAATAAGCAAATGCGGCTTAAGAACACATCAGCTTATTTCAAACGTTCGATCTCTTTTCATTGAGTGCAATTCTTTGAATGCTTTTTGATGACAAATAATATTTTCTACACAAAGTAACCATATCCATTCCTGCTAGATAATCGTTATAAATATTAGAATTTCATAAATCCAATTCTCTTTTTGTTATATTAACTGTACCAACTCAGCTGGTAGAACATTCTTTGCTTTTTTATAGCTCATTTTTGCACCCCTAAATATAAATATTTATTTTAGGAAAGCAAAGGCTATCTTTATTTATTTTTTATACAATAGCTTTTGCTATGCAATAATAGTATTCCTTCTCATCCAAGTAAAAATGTTGTTCTATCTTTTATCGACGGACTCTCTACAATTCAATTTGCAAAAACCAAGTGCAAAACAAGAGTTGAATCTACAGTTACGCTTAACTCTCGGAACTGTATGTGACCCAAATTCTATAAATGATTTTTCCATCTACTCGTGTTTTTACTTTATTTACATTAACCCCTACATTTAAGTAATTTGCCCATTCAGGTATAAAATCGATTAAATAATCAATAACTTTTGCATCAGGTGTTGCATATCCCACTTTAACTCTACTAATTAGGTTATTAGAAAAATCATGATATAATGAATCTGTCCATTCATAAGCTTCGATTAACGAATCAAAGATTCTATTATCTTCCGCATGCTGCCCATTAATCCATTTTATTTTCATCGGCAAGACCCCTAGATAATCTAAATAAACCCTATCCAATAGATAGGTAATTAAATAACTTGTCAGTTGAAATCCAGCAACAAAAAAATAGCTCATATTCCTCATCTATAAATTAAATTCTTCCTTTATCATACGAGCGACTTCCATTGCATCCAAGTTCGTATTGTTGATTCGTAAGTAGTTTTTTGTTTTAATCTCACCTTCAAACGAATTTAACCTTCTATTTTCTAATGTACTAAGTAAATGTTGTTCGGATTGTTCGACATTTCGCTTAGTAGGTTTATGTTCTAGCCGATGAGTTGTTTTATTTCGAACAAGCCTTTCTTCTACATCCGCTTCCAATTCAACGAAATAAATCTCTACCCCTTGCGAGCTAAAAATATTACATATGTATTCAATCTCTTCCCAGTCTTCTTTTTTATCGAAGTACCATATTTTAGTGAATATAAGACCATATTGTTCACTTTGGGAAAAGGAATGAAATATTTCTCTTCGAAATAATTGTGTTAGACGCCACATTTCAGGAGTAAATCCGTATAAAGGTTCTAATAAATCAATGGTCATATGGTTATGAAAAAGCTTTAACTCTGTTATATTAGTTAGTTCTTGTCCAATTGTCATTTTCCCAACAGCTTGTGGTCCAAATACAAAAACAAATTTTTCCATTTCATTTCCTCCACAGGATTGATGTTGCAAGCCTACTAATTCTTCTGTTTCGCTATTTATTAATCCGATCACTACGTTACTATTATCTATCATATTTTTGATTTCAGAGAGTTGCGGATGCTGTGTCAACCATTCATTTTTAAATAAGTCCTTCCCATGGCTCCTTTCATTTCCTTTTACTACTTTGTTAATTCTTTTGAATAAATAATCGGAGCATAATTACTGCTAGATACTTTTATAATGGCCACCTCTTTTATCTTTCCATATATAATGTCATTTCTTTTCGAACAACAATCAAATGCCTCTAGTAATTTTTCAGAAGATAATCTATTTGCTATAGTACAATGAGGTATCCAGCTATTCGGCAAATAAAATGAATTAGGATCATCATTAAATTGCTGAAAATTCCTGTGATGATTAGCATGAAACTCAAATAATTCTTCCGTAACAGTTGGTGAAAAAAACAATGTTCCCGAATTCAAAAATGAGCCAATTGCATTAAATGTAATATCAATAGCTTGTTTGTCATTATAAAATTCATCCATTAATTTCATATACTCGTTTTTGTATATTTTGTTGTAACTCGCCAAAGTGATATGTGGTCTTCGGTTTTCTACTTCATATGCATAATAAGAAATCGATTTTTCTTTTAACTCTTTCCATATATCTGTAATCATTTGCTCGGTCTGTTCATCAAACAACGCAATTATTCCATACATATTTCTTCACCCTCTATTTTTCTATGAATAAGGCCGCCCTTTAGGAGTTTCCCAGTCCTCTAGAACAGCCCAAGTAACACGTGGTTCCTCCCCTCAGGCATGTCTCCACCGAGCAATCCTTTTTCGAATGCATTTGCATCAATAACTTTATCTTTTCTATAAACGGATCACTTTCCACCCTTTTCTCCTACAGATTGTTTAAATCTCACTTAATCATAATTATAAAATCTGCAAAATCAGTCGTAAATTCGTTTCTCCTAACAAAGCCAAGCTTTTCATATAAATGAATAGCTCGCTTATTGAACTTTGCTACAGTTAATCGAATTGGAATACCATTATATTTTTCTTGAATATACATCAATATAAATGAGCAAAACTCTAAACCATTCCCTTTTCCTACAAGTTTCGGATTCATGCCTAACCCCATATCTGGAAAGTCATCTGTATATACGCCAAACCGGTTTCCACTTGGAACTTGAGCAGACTTTCCAATGCAAAAAAATCCTACTACTGCTTTATAATGATCAACTATTGCATAGTAAGAACCATCTAAAATTTCCTTGATAGATTCATCTGTCAGTTCATGATTGTAAAAATCATATGGCTGTTCATATTTCCAGCATAATATCTCTTTAGCTATTTCCTCATTCATATTTTCTATAAAAAAATTCATATCAAACCCCCATTATGAAGTTAATTGAACCAATTGTAGAAATCTTCGTTACACACTACACAAGAACCACCTTCAATAAACTCCAGTCCAATAAAACAAAGTTATTCATTATTTGCTATCTTTAAACCTTCTTTTTACCGCCCAAACTTGATGTTCATGGAATAAAAGTTCCTCACTGCTCCCAATACGTATCCATTTTAAATGTAGTCATCCTCCACCGACTCCTGTAGTTTTTTCCCCATTGTGGCCAAATAAAAGTGACCGTTACTTAATATTTGCTCATTATTACGTGTCTGAAATTACCTTATCGCATACCCAATAAAAGAGCCTATTATTACTTCATAACCTGTTTTTTCTTTAATCTCTCTTTTTAGACATTCTTTATGTTACTCATCATCTTCAATCCCACCAGCAGGCAAAAAACAACTCTCCGTATTTGTTTGAACAGTAAGGACCTTATCACATTTCTGATTAAAAATTACTGCGTAGCAACCTTATATTATATACAAGATCATCAATTCTTTCTCCAAACACTTCCACGTAATTACCTTCTCTCAACTCATATAATTACCTTAGTTACCTATTTCGACAGAATACTCCGTTAATTAATTCGAGTCGTTTGACCTGATAAATTTTTAGTATTGTATAATTCTATTAGTGAATCACACTAAAATGATAGACTTTATACTCCCCATTATCAGAAGACAAATTTAAAATATTCCCGTCTTCTAGAATTCCTTCAAAATAGGCACCTATACAACCAGTTGTGCATCGGTGTCCTGATAATAAAATGTTTAATTCTTTATTGCCATATGAAACTTCCAGCTCATGCATGAAGCTAAAAACTCTTTTAATATAACTACCGACATTTTCAACACCTTTATAGACACTAGGATCTGGTATTACCCCTGCCACTTTTACATCCTTTTTTTTTAATCTATCAGCCTCTCCTATGTCAAAAACGTCCAATCTTGTATCAATTTTCACTTTTAACCCCGTTGCTATTTCTGCTGTTTGGATAGCTCTTTCTTGAGGTGAAGAAAATACATAATCAAATGTTGTATTTCTAAGTTTTTCCCTCAAAGACTCCGCTTGTTTTATACCATAGTCATTTAATGGCAAGCCCGACCTACCTTGCATTCTTCCTTCTTTATTCAAATCCGTTTGTCCATGCCTAATCACATATATCATTGATTCGTTCTCCTCATTCGTTATACTAATACGATTTCGGTTGTTCGAGATAATTCCGCACTTAGAGTAAGACTTCTAAATCTCTTTTCTTATACTTTTGTGATATTTATTATGTCCATCTTTCAATCCAATAAGTTCAAAGTTATTAATCTTATAAAAGGCATTTAGCTTTATATTGTCTGCAACACAATCTAGTTTGATATACTCTTTGTCGCTGCTAATATTGTTTTGTATCCAGATTAATAAACTGCTGCCTAATCCTTTTCTCATATAAGAGGGAATAAGTGCAAGGCGATGTAAATAAAGAGAATTGGTTGTGAAATCATCCCCCCAAATATGTTTATCCCACTCACTTTGTTTACATAAAAGTGTGAATGTGGCTACTATTGCATCATCTCCTAAGACGATATACGTTTCTCGATTGGATATTGCTTGTTCAATTTCCTCGTCATCACCGCCATCTAAAAGAAATCGCCACTGGTTTATTTCATTATCCTTCATCCATACAGCTATCTGTTTTAACATTTCGATTATTCTAGAGGCATCTTCGCTTGAAGCAATTTTAATTTCAAAACTTTCAAGGTTATCTGGAAACATCATTTTCCTCCTTATCTGATTATAAAACAATTGATTAGTTACGGTGGATTGGTAAGTATATCTCTACTTCTGCCTCCCTGTTTTCAATTGGATGATATGTTTCAAGAATATAAGATTCTAAGTTTCTTTTGTAACCTTGTAGTTCTCCCCATTTTGATAATTTGGAATGAAGATCTTCTACATTAGTTATTTTCCCCCTGACGTTGATATAATCCTGTAATCTCGATATATTCCATGCCGGCTGGAATCTCATATAAAGTACCATCAACTAATATCCCAACATAATACCTACCTTCTATATGGTCCTCGTTACTTTTCGGTTCATAAAGGGTAATTTCTATTTCCGTATGATTGTTTATTTCATCAGCCCTTTTTAAAAATTGCTGTGCAAAATTAGGTACTTAACACCATATTCAAGAAAAACACCACTATTTTTCATGCCCACTTACTTATATTCTTTTTTCTATTCCTTCACTTGAAAGGAATGGTTAATTCAATTAAATGCGATTAAATCTCCAATTACATATTCAATTATTGCGTTTTCTCCTTCTTTTGTAACCCAAGAAACTGTAATAATTGCTGAGTCAAAAGCCTTTCTTATATCCTCATCACTCAATCCATTCGAATAGAATACGAATTCATATTTGTAATGTGCAAAACTTTCGTCCTTATTATCTTGCTCTTCCCCACTACCATACCAATATCTGTCTTTATCAAAATTGATAAGATTTCTCCAATTATTTGGAATTTCAATTAACCTAGATTTTAAGCCATTTAAATTTTCTGCATCAAAATTTAACGAGAATTTTCTAAAATCATCTTTATTTGGATTTTCTAAACCACTTGTTCCAACAGATCCATATTCTTCATCACTTAACTGTGAAATTTGTGCTACCACAGTAATATTTGGCTCCGCTATCGTATTACAAGCAGTGATAGTTACGAGTAACAAAGTACATAAAATGAGTGATAACCACTTTTTCATTTGTGTCAGCTCCCTATTTAATCCTACCTATTAAGAGAATCTTTGCATTAAGTAAACCTTACCAAACTAAATTTCTATTAGTTGAAAACTCTTTTCCTTTATAAAAGAAAATTTTGGAGTATCCCAGTTTAAGATAAAAAAACACTCTTATGTCCCCTACATAAGTTGAGCTTTTCCACTCACCTCAAATTCTTCTAAGAAGGAAAATATTCCATAGGCTCTTTACAATGAATGTACCCATTCCTCTTATAGTATTCAATGCTATCATCACTCGGCCAAACGATAATGAATTCATATTTCCTATTTTTGGCCCATTCATTGATGGTTGTGATCAATTTGCTTCCAATACCCTTGTTTCTAGAATCCTGGACTGTGTAGACATTTGTCATAAATGCAAACGGAAAAGTTATTCTGCCGGGTCGTGGTACTTTTTGTATTAATTCTATGTAAATATGAGACAGTATTCTTCCTTCGTCTTCAGCGATCCAAATAAACCAGTCTTCACTATCGATAGCAGATTCTAAAAATGTCTGGCATTCCAATTGAAATGCTTCAAAATCACTATCTTCAAACGGTTTTTCTTCATAATCCTCCATAGTGAAATCCCATCTCATTTTAATTAACTGGACAATATCTTTTTTCACAGCAAGTCTAATTTCCATTATTTCTTTCCCTTTCTAATATATTTATTTGTTCCTTCAGATCGTCCATTTTTTTCACAAATGCATCTCCCACACTAAAACTACTACTCACAACAATTCAGCTCCTAGATAAGTCTTTTTAGGTTATCCTCCTATATTCTTTTACAAAATGCCTATTTCTAAATAATTCTATATTATACATACGTTTTTACATTTGAAGAGTTCCATTATTCTGAAATTACATACAGATAAAAATATATCTTAAAAAATAATAAAGCTACTGATTAAAAAAAGACCAATAAAATTTGGTCTTTTAGTATATTGTTAAATCATATAGTTTTTTCCATAATCTTATTTCGTCTGCCCTGTATATGTTGCCAACCATTCTTTTAAATTGTTCTTCTTCAAGGGTTCTTGGACTTTCTCTTTGAATTGTATAGGATCAGTTAAATCTGATAAATCACTGCCAAACCATTTCTCTACATTTCCACGCTGAACTATAAATGACTCATCTGGAAAACGCATCTCGATTTGCTGTAAATTTTTTATGAGAACAAAAGCTGCTGTCGTGTTATAAATGACCGATTGTTGTACTGTTCGTTCAGATTCACCTTCTAAAGAGGTGTAATTAATAATAAGCAGAAACTGATCGGAATCCATTTCAAATGTTCCTTGATGCTGCGTTAATGGTAAATTGCCAAACAGATTGATATTATTACCTGCATTTCCCATATAAAGATTTTCATATTTAAGTACTTTATTAAAATCATGAGTTTCAGGATTCAACTGCTTTAAGCTCGCTTCTTCCTGAAGTTTTTCCTGACCTGGAAAATAAACGATTTGCATCCACGCGAACATAATAAGACCCACTATAAATAAACAAGCTATCAATTTATCTTTCATCTGAATTATCCTTATCTTCTCTATCAATTATTTTTTTCAACCTACTCATTAGAAGCGGAATGATAATAGTTATTAGTGGAACTGCGTACATCAAACTGATTCCAGCAAACTCATACGGTCCATTAATAGAAATTGGACGCCAAAACCATATATTGCTTCCAAAAGTTATCGCTGTAACCATTCCCCATTTGATAAGAATAAATAAAAACCAGATGATCCATATAAATTTCTTCCATCTGTCAATTTTGAAAAGATTAATATTCATAATATACTTTTGAAGAATTCCTTTAATAGAATATAGAATCAGATAAATTACACCTAGAATAGTTATAATAATAAAAAGAATCCACGAAGTACTTCTAACCGAATGAAATACACTTAAAGGAATGGTCAGAATCCACGCAATTAGTGTGTATATAAGCGTCCATTGCATCATTTCTGTAAGAATATTACTAATCCGTACCGTTTTTACTCCGTCTATTAGTTCATCCAACTTCTCCATCTTTCCTATACTAATTCGAAAAGCTTCATCGAATGATACCCCATTACTTTGTAAGTCCTCGATTTCTGCTTCTAAATTCCCAATTACCTCTTCTTTTAATTCTCGGGTCTCATCTGTTTTAGGATACTTAGCAAACATTTTATCAACATGTTCTCTAACTTCATTCATCATTCTCACTCCTATCTTGAACTAGCCGATCAATCAGTTCTTTCGCTCTATTCCAAGCCAACAAGTTTTCCGCCAATACAATATTCCCTTCATCGGTTAGCGTATAGTATTTTCTACGCCCCCCTTGTGATTGATCGCCCCAATACGCCTTTACTAAATCGGCTTTTTCAAGTCTTTTTAAGCTACTATACAGTGTGGGTTCTTTTAAAATGTACTCGCCAGAACTTCCTTCAGATATGGCTTTCATAATTTCATATCCGTAATTGTCTCCACTTTTTAAAACACGCAAAATAATCGTGTCGATATTTCCACGGATCAAGTCGGCACTAACTTCATTTTCAGCCATCATCATCACCTCTAATTACAGCGTATAACATATTACTATGTGTGTCAATGTAATATATCTAAAGGAGTAATAATGACAAAACCAACCCTTCAGATGAAGAGTTGGTTCATTGTTTATATTATTTTCATATTTAATAAAGGTAAAAATTGTAAGGTTCTGCTAAATCTAGTCCTCTAAATGGTTAGTGCAGTTATACAGTATACAATCCCAATTTTTTTCGATATTTTCAAGGATGGTTATGGATGTATTATCAATATATGTACTTGGGAACTTTTCCGGCAGCAAGCGTTGCAATGTAAGGCCAATTAATGCGCCATGACTTACTACTAAAATGCGTTTATGTATATACTTAATTACAGCTTCTTCTAAAAATTCAGAACCTCTTTTAGATACATCTTCCATTTTCTCCATACCTAAATCCAATTCTCTCCAATTACTTCCCCACTTTTGTATCCGTTCATCTTCTGTTGTACCTTCTATTTCTCCACAATTAATTTCACGAATTCTTTCGTCGAAAATATGAATAGGCAACTCTAATTTCTCCGATATTATTTGTGCAGTTTCTTTAGCGCGTGCTAAATCACTCGATACAATAATGTCCCAATTCCTCGCCAGGGAAAGTCTGTTTGCCAATGCTTGTGCTTGCTTTATTCCTATATGATTTAAAGGGATATCTGAAATTCCTTGTGCTCTGCTAAGTTCATTCCATTCTGTAATGCCATGTCTTATTAGTCCAAGTGTAGTCATTTCATCTCCTCCAGTTATATTGATATCAAAACAGTTACCATATAATTTCTTATCCTCTTTGACCGATAGTTACTTATTATCACGCTGCTCTTTTCTTCTATATCTTTTTATAATTCGACTAACATTTTCCACGGTCATCACTCCTTCTGACTATTGCAGCATATTTACATCTCCTTTATTGTAAATAGTGCCATGCAGACTCTACTTCAACAAGCCTACTTTCTTCAAGAAATTGGCTAACTAAATGTACATGTGCTGCTCCAATAAGTAACAGGATACGATCGTTTGAGTCATGTACTAATCTTGAAAGATTTGAATAAATAATCAAGTTTCGTTGGTACCACCATCTCATCCAATCTATCCCGATATAGTCGGTACCCTCTCCGATACGCGCAACTTGCATATATAGTTCATGGTCAAATTGTAACCTTTCTTGTTGGTTTATATTTACCAACTTTTCAAGAATCGTTAATCCACTTGATTGAGCTATTAACTTTGGAATATACTCCTCGGTAATTAGTCGATATTGTTGGGGTTGATTAGTTTTTGCCCATTCCAGCACTTCTCCAATGCTTCTTTGCCCAATATCGCCCATCCAATCGATAGGATATATTTTTTCATTTCCCATCTCGGCACTAAGTCGAAAACCAATTTGATATACTTCACTTTTTCCTAATTCTAATGAATTGTTGATGTATTGCTGATAAGCTTCATTTAATTCAGCATCTTTCTCCTTAAGTACTTCTACTGCAACTCGGTTCGGCTTGAATGCCTTTAGTTTCTGGATCACTTGCTCAACTTCCGACACTATAACATTCCCAATGTCAGTTTGAATCATATCTGTGTTGGCTCCCATATGAAACATTCCAACTATTAATATCTTTGGTTTTTGATTATGCATAGCTAGCTCTCCTATTCCAACAAAACTGACCAGGATAGTCCTCCATCAACTTTTTTCACAAATCAGTTCGTATTTTCTTGTTTTAAATCAATTCACCATAAATACCCAACGAAGATGCTAGATTTCATGGATAGATTTAATAATAAATAACATGCCCCTGACATAATCATAAAGAAAAATAAAATACCTACTATTTTCAAAAAAGTTTTCATAACTATCACCAATTCCTGTAATCATTTAGTAAAAAATGATTTAGACATATAGTATGCACTTGCGGTAAATAATTGATTTATCTCTCCGTTAGTAATCATTAGTTCCATGTCATTTAAATCGACCAAATGAACATCAATAAATTCCGTAGGATCTAATTCTTGGTCAAATTCCTTATAAGCATCTAAAATTAGAAAGGTCACTACTTTATTCGTTTGTGTTGCTGGATTAACATAAAACTCACCTAATAATATTGGCTTCTTTTCCGTAATAAAGCCTGTTTCTTACCTTACTTCTCTTAAAATTGCATTTTCATACGCTTCATTTCCCTCAGGTTTACCAGCAGGTATTTCTAAAAAGAAGTCTTGTGCTGCATATCGATACTGTTCGACTAATACAATCTTATTCTCTTTTGTGAGAACAATAGCATTTACCCAGTCAGCATACTCATTGACATAATAATTTTCAATTTTTTGTCCATTTGGAAGTTCACACTCATCTTTTCGTAAATTTCCGAATGGTGTTTTAAAAACATAACTTGTATTTAACGTTTTCCAACTGTGCATCCTAATCGCTCCTTCCATTCTGCTAGCATTAATTCTCTTGATCCATTCGGATAAAGTATATTACGTTCATTCAAAATATCTTCCAATGAAATCCACTTCGCTTGTTGTTCTTCTAGAAGAATTTTATTGTCTTCAACTAGTAAACCTAGTGATTTGGCTCTTGGATACCCCATTGAGTGAGTTAGAAAAACTCATATAAGCCCCCATCAAAATAGTCAAATTCATCTTCCGTAATAACCTGACGTTCATACCCCTTATAAAAAGCTTTCAACATTACTGCATTATTTCGAACGGAACGTAAGGCTAATGCGATATCATAGCGTGGATCGCCATAAGCTGCTCCAGCTAAATCTATGAAAGTATGTACTTTTCCATTTGAAACCAGGACATTATCAATAGTACAATCACCATGGATTAACGTTTGTTTTGTTGCAGTTGGTTTATGCTTTTTTAAATTATCCAGTAATATTTGATCCCTATCTACTTGATAATTTTTTAAATTATAGGTCGCTTTTTCTAATTGATTTTCCAACCAAGTTTTATCTGTAGTCCACGATTGGGGTGGCATTGTTTCATGCAATTGCTTTAAAAGTTCCCCAAAACTTTCAAAAAGGGAGCATCTTTCTTCTGAATCGGCTTGTTGGAGTGCATCTCTTAAGGTGACTCCTTTTTCAAGACTCATAAGTAAATGGCTCACGTTCTCTTCTTCAACGAATTCGTAAATAGTTGGAATCGGCAGTGCCGTTTCTTCATTTAACCTTTTCATTACTTGCGCTTCTGTTGAGAGCCATTCTCTATACTTGGAAGTTTTAGCGTTTTTACATACAAATTGTCCACTATCCGTGTGGAAGAATGCTACTTCAGAAGTAGCGCCTTGCCTATTTGGATATGAAATAGAATGTATTTTTCCTACTATTGTTTCAAATTGATTGAATATGATTAAGTTTTTTTGTTTGTTCATAAATATCTCCCAATTTTTAGTTTTAGTATTTTTCAAGTTCCCTAAATAGTCCCTAATCCTCATGTAAGTAATAGAATAGTTAAAGAAACAAAGCAATTGTTAGAGAAGATGAAGAGGTGAAAATATGAATGGTTTACTGTACAGACTTTATGTTCATCAAGACTTTCAAGGGGTGGGTATTGCTTCTGCATTACTTCAGACACTTGAATCCGAAGCGTTGTTTTTAAGTATGCAGGAAGTACAAGCATACGCAAGTGTTACAGCGAAACCGTTTTTTGAAAATCGTGGCTATACTAGTACTTCTATCGACTATGTCGATCGAAAAGGGATAACACTGACAAACTTCCTCATGAAAAAACGTCTTTAATTCATAGACGAATTGCACAATAATTTGATTGAACACATATCATGGAAAGAATGTGCCCACAAACACATTACAATCGGAAAAGGCAGGTTAAGCTATGGATATGCCAATTGACTACACTTCCCCATCCACCCAGTTCACTTTTGATGTCAATAAAAACCTTTTCTTTAAAAAAGATAATTATAACTTTATGAATATTTTAGGAATCGAACAGCTTAATACACTGGACAATTTATCGTTAATTGATATTTTTCTATGTACAAACAACAATATTGAACCACATTACCATCCAAATGCTTCCGAACTAGTATATTGTATCTCTGGCGCAATGGCTGTTTCTATTTTGAATCCGTTTACGAAGCAATACCAACATTACACAATTACTCCTGGCCAAGTAGCGAATATTCCGCAAGGCTGGTGGCATTACCAAATGGCTACAGAGGATCGGACACATGTACTTGCTATCTTTAATGCCCCAACACCTGAAGTAATTCTTGGATCCGATATATTAAAGCTAACACCATCGAACGTTATGGCACACACTTATTGCATGGACGAAAATCAATGGAAAAAAGCAATTGAACCTATTACAGCCTCAACTTATATCGGTCCACCGAAATATTGTCGCGACACACATCGAAGTACCTTGCAAGACTTTCCTAATTATATACATCCTCTCGGAAATCAGGGGTATCCAATGCAACAATATACTCCATCCGATTAGTTGACACATCGTCCAAAATTTCGCTCTGAACTACTTTGCAAGGCGTCGTTAATGAAATAAATAAATGATAAATAAAACGGATAACTCATGAGTGTGCCAGCATGATTAGCCCCGTAGCTGGTGCTGGCGTATCTCGTATGTTAGTAATATTCTCCACATTACTAAATAATCCTTCCCTGAACGCTAATTCATGTCCAAAAAAAAGACTGTCTGATGAATAAACATCAAAACAGTCCAATAATTTTCTTATATTGTTTCCTCTAATAATTGTTCCAAATCATCTTTGGTAAATAAATAATACTCATTACAAAAATGGCACTGAGCTTCTGCTTGCCCATCTTCTTCAATCATATCTTGAATTTCTGCCGAACCTAGACTAATAATAGCACTAGCTATACGTTCTCTTGAGCATTGGCATTGAAAGTGAATCGGCATTGTTTCGAGAATACTTACATTTTCCGCGCCAAGCACTTGTTCTAACATTTTTTCTGGTGTGAGACCGTCTTTCACCATCGAAGAAATAGAAGGAATTTGTTGCAATCGGTCTTCCACAAATTGAATCGTTTCCTCAGAAGTGCCCGGCAATAATTGGATAATAAAACCTCCAGCAGCTTGAATCGTATCGTCCGTATTTACAAGCACACCTACACCAACAGAAGAAGGAGTCTGCTCCGAATTCATAATATACGATGTAAAATCTTCTCCAATTTCTCCTGTTTCAATGGGAACTTGACCAACGAATGGCTGACTCATCCCGACGTCCTTCGAAACTGAAAGGGTCCCACTCGTTCCAACCGCACGTTTAACATCTAATTTACCAGACTCTGTCAGCTCAAAATGTGTTTGTGGATATGATACGTAGCCACGCACCTCCCCTTTTGCGTTTGCGTCGACAAGAATAGTCCCGATTGGACCGCCGCCGTCAATTTTAATCGTTAGTTTTTCTTCGCCTTTCATCATAGCTCCTAGGATGGCCCCTGCCGTCATAGAACGTCCGAGAGCTACAGACGAAGTTGGAAGAGTATTATGACGCCGCTGCGCTTCACTAACTGTTTCAGTTGAGCGAATTGCATAAGCACGAACTTGATCTTGAAGTGCAATTGCTTTTACTACATAATCATTCATATTTTTTCTCCTTTTATATATGTTGAAAAGACTGACTATTTACATGCTACTACGATAAAGCAAAATCCTTGATAAGTAAATAGATAGAACTCTCACCAAAAAGTCAATGTATTCCACATTATTTATTATAGCCATTACGATTCATTTTTGCTTGTTTTATAAAATATACGTTCAAATTGTGACGTCTTTGTGAACTTATCGTTTTTTTCCACCATGCGACAATATTTGCACTTTTCATGTTATACAATGTAAAAGTTGGTTTGGAAACCACAAAAAACGGATATTTATTTAATATCTAAAATATTGTTTGGAGGAAATACCGTGTTAAATTTATTAGATGAAAAAGCGTTATTGTTTCAAATTGCATTAAAAAGAAAAATCATGTACAGGAAAGCGAAAAACTATGGATTTACACATCCTGCAGTTGTAGAGTGTAGCCAAGAACTAGATATATTACTAAATAAGTATCAAAAAATAGCTTCTTAGATTTACATACAAAAACCGATCTACTTTCCTCGAAACGTAGTCGGTTTTATTTTTACTTTAAGGATATACAAACAATTTAAGTGAGTTGCATTTGAAGAAAATTCCAATGAATTATGGGTGTATTCACTAGAAACCAAAAAAACATTGAAAAATATTTTATATCGGAAGATATATCTCTTTTTCAGGCGAACTAAAATAACGCACCTCCATACTTTTAGCTACTAAAGATCTCCTCAGTTAGTATGAAGCTACGTTATTATTTTTTCTATTAAGCAAATACGACAAATTGGGAAGCAAAAGTCTGTTCTTTCTCCACTTGAATCGCTTGTAATTTTTCAATTTCTTTTTTCCTTTTTGTTGCACAATCCATGAGATCAAGTTGTTTTATATAGTCTTTATCAATAAGCGCTGCCAAGCAGTCTGCATCCTTTAAGGAGCTATTTAAGCCGAAAGCACCTGTTGGCGTCATCGTATGCACTGCATCACCGATTAATGCAACGCCGTCTCTACCCCAACTCTCACTCGTAGAACTATATACATCTAACAAGACAAAATCCCGCCACGATTGAATATGTTGACGAACGCTTTTTTCCAACTGTGGAAATGCTTCGATTAATTGCTCAATAAACGGTGTAAACGGCTGCTTTCGCAACTTAGGAAATGAACCTTCTTCGATATTCCAACCTATTTGTATAAAGCCCATCGCTTGAGTAAAAAGAGATAACTGCTTATCTCCAATAAGTGCCATTCTAATAGAAGGCTCCCAATCATCCGGTGCAGGAATTCTAGCCCAAAGTAAATCAAAACCATGCTTCCGAATGGTTACATCAATTTCCGCTTTTTTTCGTACGGTTGAATATCGACCATCTGCTCCGATAATAATCCCACACTCAATCAGTATTTCTTGCTTATCTGTTAATGCTTTGACTCCACAATAGCTGCCTGATTCCTCTTTTATCAGCTCAACTACTTTTGTATTCATCATAGATGTAAAACTAGGGTATTTTTGAGCTGCCTGTAATAACACAGTTAACAAATGCACTTGTGGTACATGGATGCCTAAATGCCCAACTTTAGAATCGGGTAAAATAGTTTTAAAGGGTTTTCCTGCATGCCAATATTCCAATTTTTCCATGCGAAGCAAACCTGCTTGTTCAACGTCCTCAAAGAGACCGTATTTCTTTAAAATCGCTTCGCCTTCTTCGTTTAAATGCTCGCCACGGAATGCCTTTCCAATAGCTTGATGTTGTTCTAAAAGCATAACGGAAACATTTTTCTTTGCTAGTAAATACCCAAGCAGTGCCCCTCCTGGCCCAGCTCCAACGATACATACGTCTACTTTATATTTCACTTCATATCCTCCTGCTTTGGAAAACCAAAAATTCTCCAATAAACCATTTTACAATACCATTATAACTTACATAACGTAAGTAAGTATATAATCACAATCATCTATAGTCAATTTAGTGGTCTTATTTGAATTGTCGCTTAGGAAAAAATTTAGACATGTAAATAACTTTCAACAAGTAATTCTCCGTCCACACTGTAGTCTCTAAGTTAGTGAATTCCCCCTACTTTTTTGTAAAAAATCCTTTCCCAAGTGTTTCAACTGCTTTCGGAAAAACCGCATAAAGTTTACTTGTTATGCTCATATAAGAGGGCAAATCTACTTCACGAACTGGATGTTTAATGACTTTTAAAATTGCGGAGACCACTATTTCAGGAGATAGGAGATGTTTGCTCATACTCCGGCGATAATTTCCAGTTTGATCTGCAATATCTAGAAATGGTGTATCGATTGGTCCAGGATTAATCGTTGTCACTTGAATGTTATTTTCTTTCAGCTCCATTCTAACGGCATTTGCAAACCCGAGTATTGCATGCTTGGAAGCTGCATAAACGGATGCTTTTGGTGTAGCCACTTTCCCCGCTTGAGAAGCAACAAAAATGAAATGACCGCTTCTTCTTTTTTTCATTTTCGTTGCAAAGTATTTAGTAATCTTCATCGGAGCAAGAACATTCACTTTCATCATCTGATCCATCTCTTTTTCTTCTAAATCGGTCAGATAATCGAATGTACCAACACCGGCGCAAAGTACAACTATGTCTGGCGTACCTATCTGTTGGAATAAGCCTTCAAAAGATTGGTCTACTGATAAATCTGCTTGTATCGTATATATGCCGGTTTCAGCTAATTTTTCTAAAACCTCTACATTACGTCCTGTGGCCCAAACTTCATGTCCATCCGTTTGCAGCTTTTTTGCAAGCAAAAGCCCGACGCCACTAGTAGCGCCGGTAATACATATTTTCTTATGCTTGCCCATACAGTAAGATTCCTTTTTCATTTCGCTGCTCCGTAATATACTCGTTATCCATTAAATAATCGACTTGACCTATTGTTTCCGAGAGGGTTAATCCAAGTTCTTTTTCATACACTTTTGGAAATAGCTCTTGCGTAAGTTCAAAGATTGTTTTCTCTCCATCTTTCATCATGTCTAAAACCTTCATAGCCCGTTCTCTTTGCTTTTCAAGTCTCATCGTAAGAAGATCATACACGTTATAGACTTCTTCTCCATGTCCACTATATATCTTTTCTACTGGGAGCGATTGAATTCTTTTCAATGACGCATTATATTGTAACATTGATTTGGCACGTTTTCCTTTATTTAACGGTGGTTCAATTAATGGGTTGGATGAAATTTTGTCTATAATTAGATCTCCACCGATTAGTACTTTCTCTTTTTCTGACCAAAACGATAGATGACTTTGCGCATGGCCTAAAGTTTCCAGTACAGTAAATTCAGGATGACCAGGGAGTATATCTCCATCTTTTAGGATATTATCAACTGGACGGTTTCCTATAAAGTGGAGTGGTCTTTTCATTTTTTCTATCCAGCGTAAATAGTCTTCTGGCACTCCTTCTTCTATTAAACTTTGTAAGTAAAATTCATCGTGATATTGGAAAAAATCTTTGTCTTTCGTTAACCAAGGCTGGTTATAAGCATGACCTAGGACGGTTGCTTTTTCAAATGCATCCACCCAACCGGAATGATCCGGGTGATGGTGCGTAAGCAGTACTTGCTCTATATCTGATAATGCGTAGCCTGCTTCTTGAATCCCCTTTTTGAGTGATACAAGTGCTTCTTCTGTTTTCGGTCCCACATCTACTAACGTTAATGCGTCACCTTTTAATAAATACGAATTAACATCTCCTACCGCAAATGGTGTTGGTACACTAATTTTATGTATCATTTTCTCAGTTCCCCTTTGTTCTGAATGGTTATTCATTCCATTGTACAGCTTTTTCCATGAGACGTCACAGAATTTAGCTCTAAGAGGTCCACTCCTTTAAGTGTCAGTTGTATAGAGTATAAAGTCATATGGAACAAAAGATAAGTTGACTTTTTATAAGAACACACATATAATTTCATTAATTCAGAAAATAAAAGCCAAGATGAAGAATAGTACATATATGATGGAGTACAAGAGAGTGAAATGATCCGCTGCAAGTTTCACCTCCCGCTCATATGTCGAACCTACTTCGGAGCTACTATGCAAACATAGTCGTGCCTCCCGCGATAAGGAGGATTAAGTTGTGCCGATTTTTTCGGCAAATTTAGGTGGTACCGCGGAGACAAGCGTTTTCGTCCTTATTTATAGGGACGGAAGCGCTTTTTTATATTTACAAAAAGGAGTGGATTGTTCATGTCGAAGATCGTATTTGTCGGAGCTGGGGCAATGGCTGAGGCAATTATAAATGGCTTGACGAAAGAAGAAAAAGTTTCTCCTGCACATATTCATGTGATGAATAAATCAGATGTCGAACAGTTAGAGCACTTGCAAATCTCCTATAATGTACAAATTGTTTGTGCTGAAAGAAAGGCTTTAATGGAAGCGGACATCGTCGTTTTGGCAATGAAACCTAAAGATGCAATAGATGCATTTGGTGAAATAGCATCTTATCTAAATGGAGATACAACGATCATCTCTGTTATTGCAGGTGTATCTATTCAAACAATCGCAACCCACTTAGGATCACGACCAATTGCAAGGGTTATGCCAAACACTTCTGCAGCAGTTGGTTTAAGTGCTTCTGCAGTATGTTGGAATGAACTCGTGTCGGAACGTTCAAAACTTGAAATTATCCATATACTAGAAGCAATTGGTTCCGTAAAAGTAGTTGACGAAGAAGATTTACATGTCGTGACGGCACTCGCTGGAAGCGGCCCTGCTTACTTATACTATTTTGCAGAACAGTTCGAAGCAGCAGCTGCACGGCACGGTTTGTCTTTGGGAGATGCACGTCAATTGTTTATCCAAACGATGGAAGGTGCTGCACAAATGCTGAAAAAAGGAGATGTAGAGCCATCTGAATTGCGAAGAAAAGTAACAAGTCCAGGTGGCACAACAGAAGCTGGTGTTGAACAACTAGTTCAGCATAAAGTAAATGAAGCAATATTTGCCTGTATCGACGCAGCCCAAAGCAAATCGCGTGTTCTCGGAAAGCAATACGAGTAAAAGTGGGAGATACTGTAAGAGGGAAACCAATTTGCATGGGAGAGCGACTAAATGGAACCCATAAGCATCCAAACAACTAGAAGGGCGTGAAGACTGTATGGATAATTCATACTTTGTTGGTTGGGGTACACTTGCCCTCATCAACGCAGGAATTGCACAGGGAAAAAATAGAAGCGGATTGAATTGGTTCCTACTTTCATTAGTAATCGGTCCTATCGCAACGCTTAGCTTAGTCATCATTGAGAAAAAGTAAAGAATTTCAGAGTTTTTGAGTTTCTGAACGGATAATAAATAATGTGCTAGATAAATGATTTTATGACCAAATAAAATCGTTACTGTCGGAATAGAATTGAAAAAATTCCGAGTGATCACTATTCACTCGGAATCTTTCTTAATTGACCATTTGCCCAATCATATTCAGTAAAATCATGCGCTATATAAATAGGAAAATCATAATGTGCAACTTGAGTAATCATCTCTTTAATATCGGATGGCATGAACCTAGCACTTATATGATTCACGATCAAATGCTTTGCATCTGCTTCTTTACATACATTTGCAGCATCTACAATGGTCGAATGCCCATATAAACCCGCAAGTTCAGCCGTTTCTAAATCAAAAGTACCTTCATGTACGACAATATCAGATCCCTTACTTAATAAAATCGAATTCTTGCAAAATTTCGTATCGCCTAAAATAGTTACTTGGAAACCTTCTTTTGGTTTCCCAGTCACTTCAAAGCTCTTAACGATACGACCATCTGCTAGCTCTACGTCATGCCCTTCTTTTAACTGTCTCAACAAAGGACCTCTTGGAACACCAAAGGCATCTGTTTTTTCAATCAATAATTCAGGGGGGAGTGGTTTTTGCATCACTTTATACCCAAAACAAGGAATCACATGCTCCAACAATTTTGCTTCGACGATAAACTGATCATCTTCAAAAATAGTACCTTCTTCGATTTCTATAATGTTCAATTCATATTTAATATGTGTTTTCGATGTAGCAAGTGTCAATTCAATCCACGCTTTAATACCGACTGGCCCATAAATCGTAAGTGGTTCATCCCCACCTAAAAAGGAACGAGAGCCTAGTAAACCAGGCAGTCCGTATATATGATCTCCGTGAAGATGTGTGATAAATAACTTCTCTAATTTACGCGGTTTCAGCGTTGTATGTAGAATTTGATGTTGCGTTGCCTCCCCACAGTCAAACATCCAAAATGTTCCACGTTCATCAAGTAATTTTAAAACAGTGGCAGTCGTATTGCGCTGTTTGGAAGGCATTCCTGCACCGGTACCTAAAAATAATAGTTGCATTCGTTTACCTGCTTTCGTCGATTTTCGAAAAATTTTCTATGTTGCTAGTATAGCATGAGGGAAGATTTTTAAAATATTTCAGTCATACTATTTGGGTGGTTCATACTTGTTGGGGAAATTTCCCACTGAAGTATGCCAAGTTTCTAAATTTATTTCTCTAGTTTCACTCTTTGTAATCGTAAAGCATTCAATACAACAGACACAGAACTAAATGCCATTGCAGCACCAGCTACCCACGGAGCTAATAGTCCTACTGCTGCAATCGGGATACCTAGCGCGTTATACGCAAAAGCCCAAAAAAGATTTTGCTTAATATTTCGCATTGTTTTATGACTCATAATGATTGCATCCGCAATACTATTCAAGTCTCCACGAATCAACGTAATATCCGCTGCTTCCATTGCGACATCTGTGCCTGTTCCAATTGCCATACCGATATCAGCGACTGCAAGCGCAGGTGCGTCATTAATACCATCTCCGACCATTGCCACCTTCTTACCAGAAGCCTGAAGCTTTTTAACCTCATCCGATTTCCCTTCTGGAAGAACTTCTGCTATAACATGGTCGATTCCAACTTCTTTACCGATTGCCGTTGCAGTACGATCATTATCCCCCGTCATCATAATGACATCGATATTCATTTCTTTTAATCGTTTAATTGCTTTTTTGGATGTTTCCTTTATCGTATCTGCTACTGCAAGGAGTCCCGCATATTCCCCATCGATACTTGCTAACATGGCCGTTTTCCCATTCGCTTCTAACGCTTCCATCACTGGTAGGATATTAGAAATGTTAATATTGTGTTGATTCATCAGCCTTCTAGTTCCGACAAGAACATCCTTTTGATCAACGATTGTTTTAACCCCATAACCCGGGACCGCTTCAAAGTGTTGTACTTCACGAAGGGATATCCCCTTATTTTGAATTCCTTGTACAATTGCTTCCGCAAGTGGATGTTCCGATTGTTTTTCCGCTGCTCCAATGAGTGAGAGGAATTCCTCTTCCTTTACACCTTGAGCAACAATAACATCCGTCAATTCTGGCTTACCATTTGTAACGGTTCCTGTTTTATCCACAATGACCGTATCAATATGGTGGGTCGTCTCCAAATGTTCGCCACCTTTAAACAAGATACCGAACTCTGCGGAACGACCAGATCCAGCCATTATAGAAGTGGGTGTAGCAAGTCCTAATGCACAAGGACAAGCGATAACAAGCACTGCAATCAATGCTTCTAGTGCCGGTGTAAATTCTCCTGGATTTACCCAAATGATCCAAACAAAAAAGGTGATAACCGCAATACCAATGACAATCGGTACAAAAACACCAGAGATTTTGTCGGCCATTCTTTGAATAGGTGCTTTAGAGCCTTGTGCCTCTTCTACCACTTTAATAATTTGCGCGAGAGAAGTATTTTTTCCAACTTTTGTTGCTTTCATTTTTAGAAAGCCATTTTGATTGATTGTGGAACCAAAAACGAAATCTTCCATTGTTTTTTCTACTGGGATACTTTCTCCTGTTAGCATCGATTCATCGACACTCGTGTACCCTTCTACTACTTCTCCGTCCACTGGAATTTTTTCACCTGGTTTTACTAAAATCGTATCTCCCGTAATTACTTCTTCTATGGGAATTTCTATTTCGGCATCATTTCTAACAACTAACGCAGTTTTCGCTTGAAGCCCCATAAGTTTTTTGATCGCTGCTGAAGAACGACCTTTTGCTTTCGCCTCAAAAAGTTTTCCCAAAATAATAAGGGTGATTAAAACGCTGCTAGTTTCAAAATACAGTTGCGCTGGATGATGCTCACCTATAGTAACGATTACTTGATATACACTATAAAAATAAGCAGCGGATGTTCCCATTACGACGAGGACATCCATATTAGCGCTACCATTTCGAAGCGCTTTATAAGCACTCACATAAAACTGTCCACCAATGATAAATTGAACTGGGGTCGAAAGCACCATTTGCACCCATGGGTTCATGAGTATTTCTGGCATATAAATAAATGAAGTAAACGAAAAATGACCAACCATTGTCCACAATAATGGAACCGATAAAATTGCGGCGATGATAAATTTTCTTTTTTGCTTTTGTATGACTAGCTCACGGTAATCCATCGTATCATTTTCGTTATTTTTGTTGTGTGCCCCGTAACCTAATTTCTCAACCTTCTCGATAATATCTCCAACGGAAACTTGAGAAGGATTATATTCTACAGTTGCATTTTCAAGTGCTAAATTGACATATGCAATGGTTACGCCTTCCATTTTGTTAAGACCTTTTTCAATTCTCGTTGCACATGCCGCACAAGTCATCCCCGTAACGGCAAACTCTTTTTTCTCTTTCGCAACCCCATACCCAAGATCTTGAATTTTCTTTTCAAAGTCTTGTTCACTCAACTTTTCAGGATTGTATTTGATTAAAGACTTTTCAAGAGCCAGGTTCACATTTGCTTCTTCTACACCATCCATTTTAGTTAATCCTTTTTCTATTCTTGTTGCACAGGCCGCGCAAGTCATTCCTTTAATTTGGAGACTTGTTTCTTTAAGCTCATTGCTCATTTAATTTTCACCTCTTTTTATATACCATTAGGGGGTATCTAAAGTTGAAAGAAAGAGAGTGCTAAAACAGCACTCTTACTGACTTATTTTACATCGTATCCTTGATCATCAATTGTTTCTTTAATCTCAGCTAGTGTTACTTTTTCGTTATCAAATGAAACATCCACTTTTCCTGCATCTAAATGAACTTTTACTTGTTCTACACCTTTTAATTTTCCTACACTACCTTCAACAGAACTTACACAGTGACCACAAGACATTCCTTGTACATTCAATGTTATATTTTCCATTTCGATCATTACTCCTTTTATTTTCTCATTAATTTTTGTATCGTAACTAATAATTCATCCAGTACTTCATCGTCGCCTTCAGCTAATCTATCTACTACACAGCCTTTCAAATGTCCTTGTAAAAGAACTTTTGCCACACTATTCAAAGCAGATTGAGTTGCGGAAAGTTGGGTAATTATATCATCACAATAGACGTCTTTATCTACCATTCCTTTGATACCACGAATTTGGCCTTCTATGCGGTTTAAGCGATTCGTTAAATCTTTTTTTACAAATTCAGGGTGATGACTTTTTCGACAAGACATGTCAGATGCGATAGTATGTTCTTCACTTATATTATCCAAACGTCCAACCTCCTATCTATTTCAGCATACAATACCCTCAAGGGGTATGTAAAGTAAAAAGATTTTGTTTATTTTTTTTCATGATCATCCAAAAAGTCTTTACTAAAACTCGTTTTAGATTCTAACGAAGGTTTCTTTTTAACTTTTATTCCCCGTTTAATCGTATCTTTTCCAAACTTAGTTTGTATTTGTTCAACAAGTTTTAAAATAGGTTCTTCTTTTGCATGCTTTTCAAAATTAAATATAGATAGCTGCTCTACGGATTCCCCTTTATCGTACACATTGTTCACTGTAACACCGAGTAATCGGATTGGTTCTTCTTTCCACGTTGCATGGAACAATTTTGTCGCAAGCTGATATATTTCTTTTTCTTCAAAAAGTCGATTCGTCACTGTTTTGCTTCGTGTTTTATTTTTCCAATTAGCGTCCCGAATATGAATTGTAATTGATCGACCAGCCAAATTTTTAGACTCTAGTCGAGCAGCGACTTTTTTCGAAAGTAGGCTTAATACTTTTTCAATTTCCTCCACATCTGTTACATCATAAGGAAGTGTTGTAGAGTTTCCAACACTTTTTGTATCGAAAACAGATTCAGGGTCGACTGCCCGATTGTCGATGCCATTTGCACGCTCGGAAAGTCGCATTCCTACTTTCCCCAGTTTCTCTTTTAGAAGACCAGGAGCGGCATTTGCCAAGTCTCCAATCGTATGTATACCAAATTCTGCAAACTTTTTGGACGTGCTTTCTCCGACACCGTGCATTTCGATAACAGGAAGTGGCCAAAGCTTTTCCGCCACTTCTCGTTTACGTAAAACCGTAATACCCATTGGTTTTTTCATATTCGATGCGGTCTTCGCTAAAAATTTATTTGGAGCTATTCCGATCGAACTCGGCAAATCCAGTTCCCGAATAATTCGCTGCTGAATAGATTGAGCAAAAGCGACCGCATCTTGTCCCATCTCCACGTCACTCACGTCCATATATCCTTCGTCAATGGACACCGGCTCTACAAGTGGCGTATAAGAACGCAATATATCAAACATCGCTTTCGATGCAGCACGGTATCGCTCAAAATTCGGTGGGATTAATATTAGCTCCGGACATTTTCGCTTCGCTTCCCACACAGACATGGTCGTATACACACCTTTTGCGCGAGCCTCGTAGGAACAGGTGACTAGAATTCCCCGTCTTTGTTTCGGATCCCCGGCAACTGCAATCGCTTTTCCTTTCAGTGAAGGATCGTGCGCTTGCTCGACAGAAGCATAAAAGCTATTCATATCTAGATGAAATATAATCCTTGCCTTACGCTGCACGTACCTCACCTCCACTTTGTGTTATTCTATTATAGCAATTTTGGCGACATTTAAGCTATAAACGGATAGACCGTTCCGCTCGAATCTTACATAAATTGCATTTACTAACTTACGTAAGTCAATTGGTTGCTCTAGTTAACTGTTTGGTTGCTTTTACTTCTAATCGGTTGCTCTCGACGATTAGCTAGTTGCTTTCGCTACAGAACTAGTTGCCCTTTCCCTATTTTTCACAAATTCTGCGTATAAAAAAAAGATAGCTATAATAAGCTACCTAATTCTTCCTTCTTCACATTTTCTAAATACGATTGAATATCTTTAATTCCTTCTAATGAGCGAACTAAAATGGATGGATCGACAATTGTAATCATGCGGTTTTCTAAGTTTGCGACTGCAGTAAAATATTGCGTCTTTGTATAATTTACTAATCCTATTTGCTTTAAGTCTTCCGAAGCGATATCAAGAATTTCTTTTGCTTCCTTCACTAGAATTCCAATAGACATATCTTGTGTATGCATCGTCACGACACGAGCGTTCTCGAATTTTACCCCACTACGATGATATAAGATTTCTTCAAAATCGATAATAGGGACAAGTTCACCACGGATTTTCATTAATCCGATTAAGTAATTCGGTAAATGCGGGATCGGATTCACTTGTTCTAATTTTTCGATCGATACGACATGTTCAATCGGAACTGCATAATCTTCGTCTCCACATTGAAAGACAACTACTTTTTCACTAGACAATGAAAGGCACCTCCTGTGTAATTATTCTGCTGCTACTTGTACGATCTCCACAAGAAGATCAGCCAATTTTTCTAGCTCTTTTACCGGCATACGTTCATTTGTCGTATGAATTTCTTCATAACCTACAGATAATATAACTGTTGGGACACCAAATCCTGCAAATACATTTGCATCACTACCTCCGCCGCTTCTTTTTATATCGGCAGTACGGCCAATTTTTTCAACCGCTTTTTTTGCTACTTGTACGACTTCGTGATCTTCTTCAAAATGGAAGCCGGGATACATTAATTCTGTTACCGTATTTGCCGTACCACCTAGTTTTTCCGCGGTTTCTGCGAAGGTTGCTACCATATGCGCCACTTGAGCCTCTAATTTTTCTTGATTTATCGAACGTGCTTCCGATAAAATATGCACTTCATCGCATACGATATTCGTTGCTTGTCCACCTTCAAAGCGTCCAATATTTGCTGTAGTTTCTGAGTCGATTCGACCTAGCTTCATCGCAGAAATTGCTTTAGATGCTAATGTAATAGCAGAAATACCTTTTTCAGGTGCTACTCCTGCATGGGCTGTTTTTCCAGTAATGGTTGTCCACAGTTTGGACTGGAACGGAGCTGCAGTAACGATCCCACCAACTGGACCATCACTATCAATCGCATAGCCGTATTTAGCCGTAAGTAGCGTAGGATCCATTTCTTTCGCACCCACTAATCCACTTTCTTCCCCAACCGTAATCACGACTTGGATATCACCGTGCGGGAGCTTCTGCTCGTTCAAACGACGAATGGCTTCGAATAACGCAGCAATACCTGCTTTATCATCTGCTCCTAAAATAGTCGTTCCGTCCGAATATATATAGCCATCCTCTTTAAGTATTGGTTGGATTCCTTTACCAGGAACAACTGTATCCATATGAACAGTGAAATAAATCGCATCTGTATCTGCTTTAGTTCCTTTTAAAGTTGCGATTAAATTACCTGCACCATGTCCAGTTCGTTCTGCAGAATCGTCTTCGATTACAGAAAAACCTAATTGCTCTAATTTATTTTTTAAAATCGGTGCGATTACTTCCTCATGTTTTGTTTCGGAATCTATTTTTACTAATTCAAAAAATTCTTCTATTAAACGGTTCATGTTGTTAGACTCCTTTATAATGGAATATTTCCATGTTTTTTATTTGGTCTTGCTTCTTTCTTATTTCGCATCATATCTAATGCTTGTATTAACTTAATACGTGTTTCACGAGGATCGATTACATCATCTACCATCCCCATGGAAGCTGCTACATAAGGGTTTGCAAATTTTTCACGGTATTCTTCGATTTTCTCTGCTCGCATTTTTTCAGGATTGTCGCTATTTGCAATTTCTCGTGCAAAAATAATATTCGCAGCACCTTGAGGTCCCATAACGGCAATTTCCGCATTTGGCCATGCGAACACAACATCCGCTCCAATTGATTTCGAATTCAGTGCTACATATGCACCACCGTATGCTTTTCGTAAAATAACCGTCATTTTCGGAACTGTTGCTTCTGAATAGGCAAATAAAATCTTCGCTCCGTGACGAATTATTCCGCCATGCTCTTGCTTAATACCTGGGAAGAAGCCCGTAACATCTTCGAATGTAATGATCGGAATATTGAAGGCATCACAAAAACGAATAAAACGAGCTGCTTTATCACTTGAGTCAATATCGAGTCCTCCGGCCATCACTTTTGGCTGATTACAAACGAGCCCAACGACTTCTCCTTTAATACGCGCTAAACCAATGACAATATTTTTAGCAAATTCTTTTTGTACTTCTAGAAAAGAATCCGCATCTACTACTTGCTCAATCACTTTGCGAATATCGTACGGTCGAACGGCTTCAAATGGAACGATATCTGCTAATTCTGGACGGTCATCATTTTCCGGTGCCACATCCGCAATTGCAGGTTTCTCTTCGAAGTTTTGAGGTAAATAGCTCAGAAGTAAACGCACACTTTCTAACACATTTTCCTCCGTTTTGCCACGGAAATGGGCATTTCCACTAATCGTGTTATGTACTTTTGACCCACCTAAGTCTTCCGCGGAAATTTTTTCACCAGTTACTGTTTCAATTACTTTCGGTCCTGTGATAAACATTTGACTTGTCTCATCTGTCATAAAAACGAAATCCGTAATAGCAGGCGAATAAACAGCGCCACCAGCACAAGGTCCCAAAATAACTGATATTTGTGGAATAACACCTGAGTATATCGCATTGCGATAAAAAATTTGTCCGTATCCATCAAGCGATACTACACCTTCTTGAATACGAGCACCGCCTGAATCATTTAGCCCGATAAATGGTGCACCATTTTTCGCAGCTAAATCCATTACATTCGCTATTTTCAACGCATGCATTTCTCCCAGTGCACCACCAAATACGGTAAAATCCTGTGAAAATAAATAAATAGGTCGACCATTTACTTTCCCATACCCGGTTACTACCCCGTCACCAGGTCCTTCTTGCTTGTCCATCCCAAAGTCTACCGTACGATGCTGGATAAACGGATTTAACTCTACAAAAGAATCCTTATCTACGAGCAATTCTATCCGCTCTCGTGCAGTCAGTTTCCCTTTTTCATGTTGCTTTTCGATGCGCTCGTCTCCACCACCTAATTCGATTTTGCGCTTACGATCATATAAATCATTGATTTTTTCATAAATATCCATTTGTTTACTTCGCTCCCCCTGTTTTATCACAAAGCTCATATAAAACGCCGCCTGATGATTTTGGATGAATGAATGCGACTTGCGCACCACCCGCTCCAACTTTTGGCGTTTCTTGAATGAGCCTTACCCCTTTTTCTTTCAGCTCATTTAAACGTTCTTGAATATTTGTTACACCAAAGGCAACATGATGTATGCCTTCTCCTTTTTTCTCAATGAAAGAATAAACCGCACTAGTTTCGTCGATGGGCTGGAGTAATTCCAGTTTTACATTGCCACTATCGATAAAAGCAACTCGCACTTTTTCAGAAAGAACTTCTTCAATATGTATAAGTTTCAAACCTAGTGTTTCCGTGTAATATGGAAGTGAATCTTCTATATTTTTCACAGCAATCCCAATATGATCAACTTTTTCCATTGTTGCACACCCCTTAGTGTTTGACTATTCTCTATTCTATTGTACAGATTTCAAAAATAAATGGCTACCTCTTGTGATTTTTTTCGTTTTTGTTAAAATAGTAGTACATGCTAAAGGAGAGAATTTCATGGGCAATCAAAAATTCCGTAAAATTGTTGTTTATTTAATGATTTTAATAATGGTTATGTCTACCTTATTATTTGGGTTAAGCTTCGTACTGTAATAATGAATAAAAACAGCGGAAGCATACAAGTGCTTTCGCTGTTTCTAAATACTTACTACGCTAAAGACCAGTGTTATAAACAGATGCTTGAAAAATTTAATCTTACCAGGTAGCTTCTCCAGTAATTCTTTTGATTTTGACAAAAAGTTTCCGTCCAGCTCTAAAGCTGAAATTTTACTAGTTGGTAAACTCAAGTCTAATTTTTCCGTAAAAAATCCAAGGCTGCTACCGACTTCTAACACTTTTATCCCGTCTTAAAAAGCCATATTTACTCCTATATGATGGAAATAAGCCTCATTTTTTTACCTTTAAAACAGAAAGTGTCACGTTACTAAAAACTTTAGATCTTTCATAATAAAAAAGACCACTTATGGTATTTTTTTTAGTACTTCATCAATTAACCTGTAGTGTTGGTTCATTAAGAAGAATGAGTTACCTAAGCAACCCACCATTAAATATATTTCTTGAATATATACTTAAAACTTTTTGCGCTTCTGCGGAGTCTTAATTTCTTCCCATGAATAATTGGGTGCAGTTGCAACCCACAACGTATCTCCCATCATATCCACATCCATAACGATAGAGTCGTTCGCTTCAAACACTTTTTCAGATTTGCTTTCATCTCCCGTACTGATGGAATATATATCCTCACCTCTATGGGTGTATCCGAATAATTTCTCTCCTTTTTTAATAAAACTAACTACCATTTCATCCACTTGAATTGTTCTCCAATTCTTCTCTTGAAGATTTCGCGTCCAAATACCACTTCGGGTGGTAATGAATAGCCTTTTATTAATCACTTTCATATCCATAGGTAGATCATTACTATTCGGTATTGTAATTTCGTTCCATCCATCATTTGTCTTTTGCAAAAGCTTTCTTTCTTCTGTGAGTCCTAACAAATCACCATTTTCCGATATTTGAATCACATTAAACGGGTTAGGAACAATAGCTTTTTCCCAACTTTTCCCTTGATCGGTTGTATAAAAAATAGTGCCATTTGATAGCACGGCTATATGATTGTTGATGGAATAATCGACGTTCTCAAACGGTTGGTTTAATGAAAGAATTTTTGTTCCTTTACTTTTGGATGTAATGCCTGCCCATAATTCTTTTTCTGTAGCTACATATAATTGATCATTCCTATCAAACCAAGCATGTGTCACATAATTATTAACTCGTAGTTCTGTCCATTTTTCCCCATTGTTATGGCTCCATTCAATAAAAGGTTGCTTGGTTGTACTAAATTGAGTTGGCTTTTTGTCTCCCCATACGACTATTTTTTTGTTTCCAACGACAACACCTGTAATCGCCCTCCCTTTTTTAGTTAGGTTTTCCGAACCAATACGTTTGGATATTAATCCACCACCGTATGGTAATTTATGAATGGCATTGACTACATCTCCGTTTCGGGCATTGAATGAAATACGAGTAAATCGGTTATCTCCATCATTTCCGATCACTGTTAGAATGGGTGTACCATTAATGTTATCAAGTGTATAATGATATCCTGTTGCCCAATCTTTTCCTTGTTTTAGTCCGTATTTCTCCTTTGCTAGTTGAAGAACATCAGAGCTATCCAATTTGATTTCATCGTAGATTATTGTTGGATCCGGAGATTGCTTAATCGGTCTAAACACGGTAATTTTCTTTTCTGAGATACCAATTAGTAAATGCTCATCTGTACCTGGAACCATAAATTGCACAAACCAACTAAAGCGTTTCCCTGCTTCTCCTCTTGAGCCACCCATCGTTTCATCCACACTGTTTACACTTGTAAGTATTGCGTTTACATTCCATTCTTTCGCTCGCTGAAATCCAATATCAATCGCTTCTTTAAGTGTTGTTTCACCATCCGCAGCGATTGTTTCATGGCCAATAAAATTGACAATAACTAAAAAAATCACGAATAAACAGAAGATTTTTATTAAGAAATTCAAAATGAGCACCTTCCTATAACTAAATTGACATAATAACTAAAGATTCAATATGTCTATTTAGATTGATGCAAATAACTCGATATATCCCCTTTTAGATCAGTCGTCTGAAATAAGCCATATTCTTAAACTTAATTACCATTAATGAAAATACCTTTATAACAATACATTTTATTACTAACATTACATAAAAAAGAGGCCATTCATTTAGAACAGCCTCTTTTTTCCGATATTAATAAACCTTCTAGTAAAACACTTTACTTTCGAGGAAGTATCCCCAAAATAAAGCGACTCTCCATCTTTCGAAACTAGGAGAATACTGCAATTTTACGTGCGATAGATTCTGTTAAACGAGATGCTACTTTTGGAACAGCCCATTTAATAATTGGTGTTAACATCGCACCCGATAAGCCGCCTGCATGGACTTCCACTGTACAAGTCATTGTCGTTTTACCATCAACTTCTGTTGCAGTAAAGTGACCGCTTCCCGTAAAATTATCTGTTAAACCTTTAAGTTCAAACATAATATTGGAAGGTTCATTCCATTCGGTAATATCTACCTGCGCTTGAATTGTTTTTTTTATACCTTTTACGTTACCTTCAAATGTCCAAATAGATTGCTTGTCATTGATAATTTCATGTTCTTTATAGGCTGGTACCGTCGTTGCCCATTTTTCAAGATCACTGACATAATCCCAAACTGCTTGTACATCTACTGGAATTTCTACTGTATGTGTTCCTGTTGCCATTATGTTCCCCTCTTCCACAACTAATAAATGTAAATTTACATTCCTACAAAAATATTATTACATACTAAGGATGAACTTACATCACCCATTATACAAAACTTTCCTTCTTTCAGCACCGTGTTTAAATTCTTCTGGTGTCATAAATCCTGAAGAATCCCATAGTCCTCCTATAAGTATTCACAAATGGTTTTTCCATAAATACTACCGTCATAGAAATCAACTACTAAGTCAAACAGAAGTATTGGTTAAATCTTAATCCCCTTTACCCTGCTGTGAAAGAACGCTCTTATATTCCATTCAAATCAACTGGCCAGCAAGCAAAGTTCGACGCCTTTACTGAATTAGGGGTTACAAGATTATATAAATATGTATTTTAAAGATACTAAACTAGCTGTATGCGACAACTAAATTGACAAACACCGATATCATTAAAAATGAACTAAAAATTACCATTTATTGAAAGTCTTATTTAACCATACAGTAAACTTCTCTTTCTCTTCGAACTGCGGATAATGAGCAGACTCTTCGAATACAATAAACTCTTTTACAGGTGCTTCCAGGCTATCATAATAATTTTTTGCAGCATTAACAGACGTCATATAATCGAATTTCCCCATTACAAAATAAACTGGCAAATCCACTTGATTTACAATATCCGAAATATTATGTTGTGCCTCTTCGTTCAACAAAGTTTCTTGTGTAACAAAAATTCCTCTTAGATAACGAATTACATCCATCCCGTTATATTCAGAACTTAAAAGAAAACCTATTAGATAATCTCTATTATCATTAATAAGTCTTGCTGCACCTCCATATTTACGTACTAGTTTTCTTGGTGTCTGCACTTCTCCCAGTTCAATCAATTGTTGAAGTTGCATTAATCTTTCCACATCATCCGAATTTCCCTCTAGATTTGCCTGTTTCATTGTAAATTCTAAACTATCCAACTCACTTTGAACCGTATTGGCTACTTGTCCAATTCCTATATATGCATAATATTTCTCAGGTGCTTCAGCGACAACTCGCATTCCAATATAAGTACCAAATGAATGCCCAATTAATAGAACTTTTTCTTGGTTAAACCTCTCCGAAATGTAATCAGTTAATGCTAGCAAATCCTCAACCAGTAAATCAGTAGTCAGGTTTGAATAGTCTTCAAAAAAATGATAGGACTTTCCACTCCCGCGCTGATCATAATGTACAATAGTAAATTGCTTCTCAAGATCTTTTTGGTATTTTCTTACGTAAGGAATTTCGGAGCACGCTGGACCACCATGAACAAAGATGAGAATAGGATTGCTTGAATCTTCTCCCCTAATCATAATCTCATGTCCTGTTCCATTAATTTCAACCTGTTCCATCGTACTAATGCCATGCTCACTGTTAATGGGCGGTGTCCATGTAGGAAAAAACACCCAGAGTAAAACAAAAAACAAAGTAATTATTAAACTAAACTTAAATATTTTAGTCATAATCCTTCGCATTCTATTTCTCTCCTCCTTTATAGCCATATAATTTAATCTAATTATTACCATTAAAAAAATTCTTAATATCCTAAATAATACACACTATAATTAGTTTATTAAATGAGGTGTTTCTAATGACCTCATTTAGCAGTTTAAGTGCAATTCACTACAATTTTTCTTATATGACTTCAATCAGCCTTTTTATTGCACTAACTATTAATTCTGGTTCCATTCTGTACTCAATGATTTATCATGTAATTATGTCGAGAATCTTATGTGATAAAATGTCACTCTCTATGTGATTAAATGTTTTTGGGTCCGCAGTTACAATAACTGAAATCCTTTCCTTGGGATAAATGAGAAATTGTTGCCCCCCTGAACCTAAAGCCCGATAAACCTCATTATCTTTATACCGTTTAATCCACCATCCAAATCCATAATCACCGAAACTTAAATTTGTTAGTATGCCACTTGAAGTGGACATATTTATCCAATCATCAGGAATAATTTCATTGGTATTTTCTAAACCATTATTAACAAGTATTTGAGATATTTTTATTAAACTTTCAAATGAGATCTTTAAGCCTGTACTCCCGACAGTTACACCTTGAGGGTCACTTCCCCATTCAATATCTATTATTTCTAGTGGTGAAAAGAAGTTTGTTTGAGCAAAATTGGACAATGTTAAGCCTGTTGACTTACTAATAATGGCAGATAGGAGATGATAATCAACTCCTTTATATCTAAATGTACCAGTTACTGCTAATGGAAGGTTTAAGATGTCTCTTACCCAATCATTACTGTTTAGAACCAGTCCATATAAATCTTTGTCATCAATATCAAAACCCGAACTCATTGTAAGTAAATGTCTTATAGATATATGACTAGGAGCACTAGGTAGGAAGTAATTAATCGGAGTTTCAAGAGACTTTATAAATCCTTTTTTTAATGCAATCCCAATTAAAAGAGAAACGATGCTTTTTGTCATTGAACGAATATTTATTAAATGAGAACTTTTCTTATCCTGGGAACTAAATATTTCTCTATTTGACTTTGACACGTATAAATTATGAATCGATTCATTCTGCTCATATAATCTGAAGATTTCTTTAATCATAAGAATTCTGTCCCCTTCTATTAATTTACTTTTCTATCATAGGATTTACACTCAATAAAGTGGGAGGCAAAGGAATGAGTATTATCAGGAATACTTTTCAAGCGTAAAAAGGGGCAACGTCTTAAAAGACGTTTAAAAAGGGCATTGATCTCTTCTTGGATCAACGCCTCGTTTGTTTATCAGTCCGTTGACAAACTCCAATATATGTCTTCTATACCGAACCACTTAAGATTTCTAAACTCTTTTTCCCATCCTATCAATGCCTGAGCCTTTAATCGACTAACCTCTTCTTCAAGACCAATATTCCATTTAGAAAGATTAAAGTTGAATCAAAAGACACTATTTCCCCATTCTTAGTAAGGCTACAAAAATAAAGACGTTCTAGTTGTTTGAAAGTTCATAAAAAAAAATTTCAACTTAAGCATAAGAAATTTTATAGTATTCGTTACATATGCTATTTAAACATTCTAAGAGAAGAATATTTCGGTTATATATTTTTGAATAATTAAAAAGACCCCCCAACCAATAACTCCAAATAAAATCGCTATTGATAAATGGACTGAATGTTTTAGTGCCATATAAATTAACAGCAGCATTACAATTGTTGCTGGAAGACCTGCTATTACTCCACTTGTAAATTGATTAATAGTTTTTGCAGATTCTCCTTGTACAGTTAGCCAAATAATACTTAAAATACTGATTAAAGGTAAAGCTGCTATAATCCCTCCATATACTGGAAATCTCCTTGCTATTTCTGTTACTATGCCAATAATAACAGCAGAACTTACAATTTTAATAAATAAGTACATTTATTTTGATACCTCGCTTAGTAATTGAAAGGCTTTAACAATTTGTATCCTTTCATTATTTGATAGCTTGTCAAGTGCTGTTTGTAATTTTTCTCCATCTAATTCTGTATTCTTCTTTAAAATCTGTAAACCGAGCTTTGTTAAATGCAAATAAACCTTACGTTGATCTTTTTCATATCTTTCTTTATATAGCCAGCCATTACTTACTAGCTTTTTCACGTGTTCCGACGCAGTATTGTGTGATATGGATAAATGCTCTGCAATATCACGAATCATGACGAACTGCTTTTTATGTACCATTTGTAATATACGGACACTTTGGTGGGAAATGGCTTCTTGCTGTGCAAGATGAAGTTCAAAATAAATATCAGTAAAGTATCTATTTATTTCATCAATCATATAATATACCTCCAATTTATATATCGTTTCAATTGATTATATCGTAATATACGATATAAATTCAATAAAAAGTTTACCAACTTCTTAAATATGGTATTTCAAGTGATGGTCGAACAGATTCTATTGAACTTCGAAAGCGGTGCATCCATTCATAGCGAGGCACCATCCATGTACGAAAATAATGAGTAATGTCTTCATTATAAAAATAATAAACTTGTTCGATCTCTAAAACATATCTTTGTGCATTTCTAATTTAGTATTTGCATATAAAAATACCTAAAAAAAACAGCGAAAGCATATACAATGCCTCCGCTGTTTTTTAGTTGTATTAAACTTCTTCACAATGTTCTTCAAATAATCCTTGAAGATGTGTAATAACTGATGTTGGAGCATGTCCTTCAATTTCGTGACGACCGATTTCAGCAATTGGTTGACCATCTTTTAACAATACAAAAGATGGAGAAGATGGTAAATGGTCATCTCCAAAAAGATTACGTGCTTGTTGTGTCGCTAATTTATCTTGACCTGCAAATACTGTTACAAGATGATCTGGGCGTTTATCGTAATGCACTGCGTTAGCTGCTGCTGGACGAGCGATACCACCAGCACAACCACAAACAGAGTTTACCATTACAAGTGTTGTACCTGGACGAGCAAACGCTGCGTCTACATCTTCCGGAGTTGTTAATTGCTCGTAACCACTTGCATCCATTTCTCCGCGGGCTTGCATAATCATATCATTCATCAATAAATTAAAATCCATATTCATTGTTCAACACTCCTTTTCAAACTAGTATTATCTTATCAGATTATTGTTTAGAATTCGAGGAAAATAACTCATCTACCGCTTGCGAGACAGTCATCTGTTCTCCTCTTACTAATTGCTCTAATTCCTTCATCGATTGTTTTTTTTCAATAGAAGAAAAAAAGTCATCATATAATCGGTCGAGGATCATCGTTTTATACCAGTCAACCGTTTGTTCTTTTCTTCTATTTTCCCAAACGCCATATTCTAGCATACTTTTTTGAAAAGACAATATCGTGCTCCATACGATATCTAGTCCTTTTTTATAAAGGGAAGAAACAGCAAGAGCTGGTGTTGTCCAGTTCGGCGTAGACGGTGCTAAAAAGTGAAGAATTTGTTTATATTCTGCCACTGTTTTTTTAGCGAGTTTTTCATTCGCCCCATCTGCTTTATTCACCACAATCGCATCGGCGAGCTCCATAATCCCTTTTTTCATTCCTTGTAATTCGTCTCCAGCACCAGTTAGTGCAAGAAGCAAAAAGAAATCGACCATTCCACGAACAATTGTTTCACTTTGTCCAACTCCAACCGTTTCGACTAAAATGACATCATATCCGGCTGCTTCACATAAAAGCATCGTTTCTCGAGATTTCTTATGCACCCCGCCAAGTGTTCCTGCTGAAGGCGAAGGTCTAATAAAAGCGCTTGGATTCCTTGCTAGCT
Organism: Psychrobacillus sp. NPDC096426; assembly: GCF_044762745.1. Classification (NCBI taxonomy): domain Bacteria; kingdom Bacillati; phylum Bacillota; class Bacilli; order Caryophanales; family Bacillaceae; genus Psychrobacillus; species Psychrobacillus sp. NPDC096426. Next base: position 212,161 of record NZ_JBIWEX010000004.1, read on the forward strand.
CTTCCATCCTCGTTTTATCTCCAAGAATACTGCCACCTGTTAAAGACGAACTAGGATCAATCGCAAGCACCGCTACTCTATATCCTCGATCACAAAGCATTTTCCCGAAAGCTTCGATGAACGTACTTTTCCCAGCTCCTGGGACTCCAGTAATCCCGATACGAATACTGTTTCCAGTGTGAGGGAGAAGTTGTTTTAATAATTGCTGACCAATTGCTTGCTGATCACTTACCGTACTTTCAATAAACGTAATCGCTTTTGCTAAATGTAACCTAGAGCCATTTCGGATTTCTCGGATATATGCTTCCTCATCAATGACAAGTGACTTCTTTTTAGTGAATTTTTTTACACTAGCCTTCCCCATACCATCATGTTGCGATTTAATCCCACTCATGACATGCATCGAAGTTTGGTTTGTATTATGCGTTCCAGCCATTAGCCTTCTACTTCCTCATAACCTAATCGTTTATACACTTCTTCAATCACTTTTTGCGCTGCAACTGGAATAACTGTACCAGGTCCAAAAATAGCGGAAGCTCCGTTTTCGCGTAAAAATGCGTAATCTTGCGCAGGAATAACACCGCCTACGACGATTAAAATATCTTCTCGACCTAGCTTTGCAAGCTCTTCACGTAAAGCAGGAACAAGCGTCATATGGCCAGCCGCTAATGAACTTACCCCCACAACATGGACATCATTTTCCACTGCTTGTTGCGCAGTTTCTGCCGGCGTTTGAAATAAAGGACTAATATCGACATCAAATCCTAAATCGGCAAATGCTGTTGCTATCACTTTCGCACCACGATCATGTCCATCTTGACCCATTTTGGCGATTAAAATACGTGGTCGTCTTCCTTCGTTTTCCCGGAAGTCTTCCGCCATTTGTTTGACTGCTTCGATTTCTTCTGCATCACTAAAGTTTGCACTATACACACCACTCACGGAACGAATCACCGCCTTATGTCTTCCTGCGACGTATTCAATCGCATCTGAGATTTCTCCAATTGTTGCACGTTTTCTTGCTGCGTCTACAGCAGCGGTAAGTAGATTCACATTTCCTGTTTTCGCAGCTTCTGTTAATGCAGCAAGTGCTGCTTGTACAGCTTGTTCGTCTCTATTTGCTTTTACTTCCGTTATGCGTTCTATTTGTTTTTGGCGCACAACAGTATTATCGATATTCAAAATATCAATCGCATCTTCTTGTCCTAGTCGATATTTATTGACCCCTATAATAATTTCTTTCGAAGAGTCGATTTGGGCTTGTTTTTTCGCAGCTGCTTCTTCGATCTTCATCTTCGGTAAGCCTGTTTCAATCGCTTTTGCCATTCCACCAAGTTCTTCGATTTCTTCAATCAGCTTCCAAGCTTTTTCCATTAGTTCGTTTGTCAAAGTTTCCACATAATACGAACCACCCCATGGATCGATGACGCACGTCATATTCGTTTCTTCTTGCAAAAACAGCTGTGTATTACGGGCAATTCGAGCGGAAAAGTCTGTCGGGAGTGCGATTGCTTCGTCGAGTGCATTCGTATGAAGAGATTGCGTATGCCCCATTGCAGCTGCGTTTGCTTCCACTAACGTTCTCGTTACATTATTAAATGGATCTTGCTCGGTTAAACTCCAACCAGATGTTTGAGAATGTGTACGCAATGCCAATGTTTTTGGATTTTTCGGATCGAAGCTTGCCATCATTTGTGCCCATATTCTACGTGCAGCGCGCATTTTCGCCACTTCCATAAAATAGTTCATACCGATTGCCCAGAAGAATGAAAGCCTAGGTGCGAATGAATCTATTTCAATGCCTGCTTTTAAACCTGTTCGTACATACTCAAGGCCGTCCGCTAACGTATAAGCGAGCTCAATGTCCGCAGTGGCACCTGCTTCTTGCATATGATAACCAGATATCGAAATCGAGTTAAACTTCGGCATATACTTTGCGGTATATGCAAAAATATCCGCAATAATTTTCATCGACATATCTGGTGTGTAAATATACGTATTTCGTACCATATATTCTTTTAAAATATCATTTTGAATCGTCCCAGCAAGCTGCTCCGGCGTTACCCCTTGTTCTTCTGCAGTTACAATATAAAACGCTAAAATCGGTAAAACGGCACCATTCATCGTCATCGAAACAGACATTTGATCGAGTGGAATACCACTAAATAGAATTTTCATATCTTCCACAGAATCTATGGCAACTCCCGCTTTTCCAACGTCTCCTGTTACTCGTTCATGATCCGAATCGTACCCCCGGTGAGTAGGTAAATCGAATGCTACCGATAAACCTTTTTGTCCCATCGCTAAGTTTCTTCTATAAAAGGCATTACTTTCTTCTGCTGTTGAAAATCCTGCATATTGGCGGACTGTCCAAGGTTTCGCAACATACATCGTTGGATATGGTCCACGTGTATTTGGTGCGATTCCTGGTAAGTCATTTAAATGTTGCACATTGCTTCGGTCGGATTCTTCATATACTTTTTTTAACTCGATTCCTTCATTTGTTAGAAATGAAGCGACTTTCTCTTGACTATCCGTTGCTTTTTCTACTAGTTTTTCGATGGAAACAGCTGAATAATTAGGCGTTGACATTTGAATCCTCCCTTTTTGCAAGTGCGAGTAATTGTTGTCCTTTTTCAAGCAGTGATTGACCGGCAAAAACACGTCCGGATAGTCCAGCTTCTAACCAATCTTCGTACTCCTCAAATTTCCCTACTACATCCATTGGAACAGACAATTGTTCATTTAAAATTGCGGGTACTAAACCTGCTGTCTGTTCATCGCTTCCGACAAAGATGACATAGGCAATACGATGTTCGTCTATCCACTTTTGCAAATCGAATGGTTTTAAGTTTTCCGGTGCTACGACTGGAGAAATTCCTAACGCGATTAAATATCCACTAACAAAATCCATCCGCGCCTTATATTCTTTTAATAGACCATAAGGAACAATAGCTGTATTCAATGGATTTTGTTGGAATGCTTTTCGAAGCTGCTCAAAAGGCGAGGCAAGCCGTTTGTATTCTGTCTGTTGTATGAAACCAGGTATTAGATCATCCGGATTTGCATAAGTATTCGTGCCAATTAACGACTTTTTACGAGTTGAAAGTAAAGCAAGCTGCTGCTCCCATTTTTCATTTGCTCGGTCTAAAAGTTTCGTTTGTCTATCTTCTATTGTTTCTTCCTTCATTAACTCTAAAAAATACGCCCATGCTTTTTCGACAAGTTCTTTCGTTAAACTCTCTACAAAATAAGAACCACCTGCCGCATCGACTACGCGCTGAATATGGGTTTCTTCTTTTAGTACGAGCTGCATATTACGGGCAATACGATTCGATGTTGGTGTAACTCCTGTTAAATAATCATGTGGGTACGTCGTCACGCTGTCCGCTCCCCCAAGTACTGCAGCAAGCGCACTATTTCCCGCACGAAGAATATTAACATGCGGATCTAATATAGAAAAAGATCGTAAGGAAGTTTCCACATGTACAGGAATTGCTTCTATATCGTGATGTCCATATCCTTCGCCAAAAGCTTGCCAAAGTATACGGAAAGCACGAATTTTCGCTATTTCCATAAAGAAATGTGTATCCACAGAAAACTGAATAAATGCTTTTTGAACAAGCTCCCCTATGCTTGTTTGCCGAGCAAGTGCATCTGCTTGTACAAGAACGCTTGCTAGTTCACTAACAGCATCTCCTCCTGCTTGATGGATGTTAGAGCCATTTAAGAAATACGTTCGAACGTTTGGAATATGAATGTCCTCTGCTCCTTTCACGAGTCCCTTTAGGACAGTGAAAGGCTTCATAAAAGATGGATTATTCGTTACGTCTAAAATAGCTGCATGTTCTGCTAATAGTGTTTTCCATTCTTCTATTTGAACCGCATTCCATACATGTTCTTTTTCTACCTTATAATGAATGACATTATTCCCTCTTCCAAGCGATTCTTTAATATTCGCTAATACTTCCTCACTTGTAGCACCTTCTGCAAGTTGTGCGATAGACCACTCGGAAGAACTTTTTGCTTGTCGTACAATATCCGTTTGTGAAGCAGGTATATATGCCGCATCAGCTATTGAATAAAGCGGTTTCAAAATGATATCCTCTAATGTTTTTGTAGAAAGTGAATCTAGTGTTTTCCCCTTTAATGATTTAAGTGCTACTTGCTCCCAATCTGAAATCGAAGCTGCTTTAAATGTTGTTTGTTTCATTTTTTCTATTGTCATATGAACGCTCTCGCTTCCCCCTTTGTTTCATCCTTGTATACTTTCATTTTACATGAGTACAGTAATGGAAGAAAGAAGAATTGTGTGTGCACATATGAATCATGGATAAGCATATATTTTGTAAACATCTTTTTTATACTGGAGGACGTTAAAATTGAGCGTACTAATTCTTGGTGGATTACTTTTTTTCAGTGTAAGTGTTGGAGGCGGTCTTGCTTGGCTAGTATCTAAAATATTTCATCGTTCCCATGAAAGATTAGCATTATTATGTGGTGGTTTTTTAGTAGGACTACTCGTACTTGATATTATTCCATCTGCGATAGGGCTACACAAATCACCTGGAATAATACTTGGTGTGTTCATAGGATTCATCTTTCTACTGTTGATAGACAGCTTGTTTTTTTCCACAAGCATTCATAAATCATCCGTCTATTTTCTCACAATTGCCTTGTTCATACATACGATTCCATTAAGCTTGACAATCGGAAATTTACTAGGGGAGTCTACAGTTGCTCTTTCTCTTACGACATCCACGCTTCTTCATCATCTTCCGGAAGGATTCGCTCTCACTTCCGCATTTCTTTCACAAGGTAATAAACTAGGTGGATTATTTCTTAGTTTCATTGGTCTTTCTTTCTGCTTTAGTGCATTTATTTGGATTGGGCATCATGTCATACCCAGCGAAAAAGTACAAAGTGTTCTTTTAGGAGTAACGATCGGATTGCTTGCCATTACAAGTGTAAAAGAATTTATCCTACACAATATGCGCGTTGTCCCTTTTCGTCAGTTTGTAGCGTTTATCGTATCGGGTTATCTTTTAAGTTTAGCCTTTCATGTGATGTTTTGAAAAGATTTGGAGATTACTATATACTGGTAGTTATAATAGAATGACCGTCAAAAGGAGTGACATATAAATGGATATCACGATTACAAGAGCTTTACGCGAATTAAAGACACTCGATGCACGTATTATTAAGAAGATTAATGAAACAACTTTTGCCACATCAAAAAAACCAAAAGAAAATATAGCAGGCTTCAAAACAGTCACTGAGTTCGAAAATAAAGCTAAAGAAAACATTCAATCGATACAAGATTTGATGAATCGTAGAAAACAAATCAAAACAGCGATCGTTGAATCGAACGCGAAAACAATTGTAGAAGTTGCTGGAGTAAAGATGACAGTCGCTGACGCAATCGAACGTAAAAACTTTATCGAAATCGAAAAGACACTCCTCCGAAAAATGAACAGTGATTACGGTCAAGCTCAAGTAAGAGTAGAACAACAAAACGAGCTAGCTCAGGATAGACTGGACACACAACTAAATAATATGATTTCCAAAGATGGCAAAACGGACTTAACGGCTGTAGAAGGTTATAAAAAGCTTTTTTGGGAATCGGAAGAAACGAAGCTAATTGACCCTGTCCATGTTAATGATGTTGCGACAAAAATGACGCAAGATATCGAGACTTTTGAAGACGATGTCGATGTAGCATTAAGCGAAATCAATGCACGAACGTTCATCTCTATTAGCTAACCTTCTCTTTACAACTTGCTGTTCTAGCGAAAAAGAAGAAAGTTTCCCCGAAGCAGGGTCTGGGTCAAACCCTGCATCCAACGCATTTTAGTGGAAGGTAAAAAAGCTTAAAGCTTAACCCTTAAACTTAAAAAGTGAACATTTAAAGCTCTTAAGTCTTAACATTCAATAATCAAATTTAAACAATCTTTCAAATCTCGGATCATAAAGGTGCATAGGATTTGAAACTTCCTTTCTTCCCCTCCGAGCAGCTACGACAGCACAAAAAGAGTGATCCACTTGGGTCACTCTTTTTGTTTATCATCATACTCAGGATGATTATGTCGGGCACAACCAAATAAGTAACATCCTGTCATGATGAATGTATCAAATTCCATAGTAGGAATGTGACCAGACGAGATTCCATTAATCATTTGTTCGTATTCTACTTTTTCATTTAGTAATTCATTTATATGCGCTTGTTTGTCACTTTCTAACCAATCATCATCACATTCTTCTTCAATCGCTTCCTTGATTTCATCTAGTTTTTGATTGATCGCTTCATTCAATATTTCACGAGCACGAGTCGAATCATTTAGCTGAAGTAGTGAATATACATATCGACTAACCCAATTAGGCTGCTTCCAATAGGTTTTCCACCCTTTTTCAAACCATTTGATAGCTTCTTGATATCTACCCAACTCTACATATAAATCAGCTACTTCTACATCCCCGACAAACTTATCGTTGTTCTCCGAAAACTCACCAAGTTTAATTATTGCCTCGTTTGAATCCCCTAATTCAATTAAACATTTTACATGACTATACATTGCATTATCAGACTTCTCTGAAGCCATCAGAAAATATTTGGAAGCTTCTTTCAAGTTTCCTATATGGTAGTTTGCAATCGCTAAATTATTATAAGCAGTTTTAGTTGGGTGAATGCTAATTGAATTACTCAGTACACCTTTTGCAGATGACCACTTTTCTTTTCTAATATAAATCTCACCTAACAAATTATAAGGCATATGGGAGGATGGTTTCATAATTATGGTTTCTTCCAATAAACTCATCGCTTTTGTATCTTCCTCTTCTTCATAACAATACATCCACGCAAGATTAGTCAAAGACTGTACATCTCTTGATTTATCTACTGCTTTTTGAAATAACTTTAAAGCATCTTCATATCTATTATTTTCAAGCAATTCAATAGCTTGCTGATTAATACTCAATTATTTTCCTCCTATTCAGTTTACATTATTGATCTAACGCCTTTATACTTTTTCGATAATTGATCAAAATTTGAAGGAATTTATAAAACCAATATAATAATCCGAGAAATAGTAACGATCTTATCACTCCATCAAAACTCGAAGAAATGAAAGGCTCATTTTTGAATAACATATTGGTGTAGAAAGAAAAGGATAAAATGAAGACGATATATATACTTATACAGAGATTCATCCTAAAAGCACGTTTAATCGATTGTCGTTGTTCTTGTTTATCATACGAAAACGAGGTACCACTTCTTCGTCTTCATAATACTTTGCCCAAATGGAATAATTTAATAATGTTATGTTAGAAGAATATTTAAGCTTTCAGCCCAGTACTTTTTCATCAATGATAGTCTCACTCGAAACGCAATACCTTATCATAATACTTTTAAACGTTTCATTTCTACACGCACCATTATTTCCTAGATCCATTATTTCATAAATTTTTTCCCTTTTTCGTAAATAAATCGTACAAGAGCTTAGTGTGATTCTACCATTTGTCATACCTTGACACAAAACTGCAAACGCTAGTAAAAATATTTTCTAACCTCTTTGCATAGAATAAAAGACTTGTCCCAGTAAGAAAGGAGAGTTACTTTGGCAGAAAATTCGAAGGACCCTTTTTACCAACAATGGTGGTTTATTATATTAATCATTGTTTTAGCAGTAGGGATTATTGAAAATGTATTTGATGATAGCACCCAAGCTAGAATGGAAAGAGCAGACGCAATCACATCTGCTTTTCAAGAAGAGGCTGTAAAGGAAGAAATAGTAGAGAACAAGCCGACCCCTGATGTAATTGCAGCTCAATTAATCAAAAAAAGATTTGGATCAACAAAGGAAGAAAAAGAAAATACAATCGTCTCTGCTGAATATGAAAATGGTGTCGTGGAAGTTATTATATCGGCAAACAAAATTTCAACAGCTAAAACACTCAAACATGCTTCGTTGACTACTGCTTTTGATTATTTGAAATCGATGAAATCTCACCCAAATGTAACACAGGCGACCTACATCGTCCAAGCACCACTCACAGACCCATTCGGCAATGTAAAAACTGGAGACGTGATGATAGTACTAATGAGCAGAGAAACATTAGAAAAGATAAACTTTCAACATTTCAAAGCGGGCAATATTCACACAGTTGCCGATAGCTACTGGGAGCACCCTGCCCTCACTGATAAGTAAAAAAAGGATGTGGTCATATACACATCCTTTTTTTCAAACTTTATGATGGATGACTACTAACCCCTCTTCATTAACCGTATTGCTTGAATCGATAAACGCACAAGTAAAACTGCACATAAAAATAATCCAACATATGCAGCAGTATTTAAATACACAGCGTATGGTGCATTGATAAATTGCGCTATCGCTAAAAGGGCTACCGAAATAAAACCAAACGTTATACCGGCAAGTAACAACACGAAACGGGAAAACAATTGGGTAATAAACATTGCATTTTGCTTATTGGAAAATACATCATGATGCAAAATGATCTTTCCGCTTTCTACCCGCTGGATAAGCTTATCGACACGTCTGGGTATTTTACGAAGCGCTGGTAACCATAATGCCAACTCTTCTTCCAACCGCTCTTTTGTCACAAACGGTTCTTTAAACGGTCTTTTCAACATGGATGTTATATAATGTTTGGAGAACTCTTTGGCTTCTTGAAATAAATTAAAATCATCCTTGATTAGACGTAATGTTCCATCTAGCGTGATAATAGAGCGTAATGCAATACTGACCGATGGATAGAATAATAAACCAAAATCTCGAACAACTTCAAAAAAAGAATGGATTAACTCATCCGTTTGAATCCGTGGTACATATGAGATACGTAGCAAAATCTGAGCCATCTCCTGCTCCATTTTCACACGGTCTATATGTTCATGCTCTTCTACAAGTAACGTAATAGCATCATATAATATATTCGCATCATTTTGCTGAATTCCCATGAGGAATAATTTAAGTCCCTCTTGCTGAGGTCCAGCTAAACGACCAACTGCCCCAAAATCTAATAAGATGGGAGTTCCATCTTGCTCATCAATATATATATTTCCTGGATGCGGATCCGCATGAAAAATACCTGAAAACAACATTTGTTCGAAAAAAGAAAAAAGCACTGTACGAGCGAATTCTTCCCTATCTACTTGTAAAGATGCAAACAATGCTTTCCCACTTGCAACACTTTTACCATGTATAAATTCAGAAACGATTAGTTGATGATTGCTATATTCTTCATAAACATGGGGTATTTTCATTTGATAAGGGCTATTTCTCAGCGTTGTCGCCACTTGCATTGTATTACGCATTTCAATATCAAAATTTACTTCTTCGCGCAAACTAGTTGCAAATCCAACTGCCAATTCTCGAAAACCTAAATTCTCTGCCCAAGTGGATTTATCCGATACCCATCTTGCGAACTCTACTAAAATCGTTAAATCATCTCTCATCATATCTTTTACGTCAGGTCGCAATAATTTGACAGCCACTTCTTCGTTATTCTTTCGCAATGTTGCTTTATGTACTTGTCCAATAGACGCAGCAGCGATCGGTGCCATTTCAAACTGCAAAAACACATCATCCATTTTATACGGTAGCGCTTTTTCTAAAATATGCTTTACTTGCTCTTCCGATAAGGGTTTCACATTTTGTTGCAGTGTTCCTAACTCTTGAACAAATGCCGTCGGAAATAAATCATTACGAGTAGACAACACTTGACCAAATTTGATAAAAATACCACCTGACTCCTCGAGTGTGTCTCGAAAAGCAATCGCTAATTCATGCTCATTTTCCCGGTGGCGCGCATACTTTAACGTACGAGAAATACCGTTTTTCACAGCAATTTGCATGACTTGGCGTAATCTTTTTTGGCTTCTCCACTGATTTCGCAAACGTAAAAAAGGTGACTTATGTCTTGTAATCCTTTCCCCTTTTTCACCAATCGCAAGTGGGTCGAAAAGCTCGAAAAAAAGATAAAGTAACATCGAAATAAGCAGCATACTCCCAATCCAAATGATTGTCCTAACGTCCATATAGACATACACATCATCTAAATAATCAGTGTAACGTAAGTACGAATACCAATACACAATGGAAGTAAATGCTACACTCATGAAAACCGACAGAATCCGTTTCATCAAATTTATTTGCGAACCCATCAACCGCCCACTAACATAAAAAATGAACATTGCGATAACGAGTATTTGAACGATTATTTTGACATATACCAAGGACCCACCCCCATTCACTTCTATATGTACCCCAAAATACAACTGACCAATCGCTTTATCTCTTGTCCCTACATTACAACGTTCTTAAATATCTTTCGGAATAAACGTACTATAAGTTTCCCTCCAAGTATATACTGCAATTCCCCTCAAACCTTCGCCTCCGCAAAACCGTATATACTTATTTTATCATATTATTAAAAATTCAGATATTTTTCGCGAATGGTATAGAAGATTACTTCTTATTGTTTAAACTGATTCTTAATCCGTCATCTCCAACGTTCACTATGGAAAATGGAGGTTGCCATTCATCAATAAAGAGGATAATTATTCTTCTTTGAGATTTGTAAAGACAGCAGAATAATATTTAGTTTTTGATGATTGAATAGTACAAATAAACAATATGCTTGCTACTAGTAACATTATCGATGATCCCAAAACTACAATAAATCTAATAGCTACAACCTCAGAAGCAACACCAAAAATGGCTGTAGCAACGATAATTAGAAAGGCTTCAACAAGGCCATAAATACTTCCTATTCTCCCCATAAGATCCACAGGTATATTATTTTGATAAAAAGTATAAAAACCTGTATTTGCAAAGGCAGTGGCAAACGCCAAAACAAAACATCCGACAGATGCTATAACAAATGTATTAGAGCATGTGAGAACCATATAACCTCCTGCAGTTATCAGTGATCCCGTACCAATAAGCCAAGAAGTAGGTACTTTTTCAACAATAATTGTATTTGTTAAAGACCCTACTAATACTCCAGCACCAGCGATACTGACTAAAACGCCGTATTCACCTGCAGATAATGAGAGCACTTGAGTTGCAAAAGCTGCTTCTAAAGAATCCGTAGCTGTCATCATTACAATCATGACACTAAATAAAAAATAAACAATCATGATATATGAATATTTACGGCTAAACCTTATAACAAGTTTCCAATCATCTGTTAATAACTTAACAGATAATCTTCTATCTGAAATCCCAGCAAGTTGTTCAGAGGACTCAATATTTGGCATCCATAATGTGATTAATACTGATAAAAATAAAGCAATGGCATTAGCGTAAATTGCCATGTTAGGTGTACCAATTGTAAACAACATTCCAGCTATTGCTGGGCCGGTTAAAAAAGCTCCGGAATCTAATAAACTACGTAAAGAGTTAAAACGTTTTCTTTGTTCAGCTGGCATTAATTTTGTAATGTAAGTCATAGATGTTATATGATACATGGAACTGGCTATCGTGATAAAAAAGACCATGCAATATATAAAATTTAAAGACGAAAAAAAAGGTAACAATACAATTAGTAAAGTTTGAAAGATATTAAGAACGATCATGAGATATTTTTTATTCAAACGATCAATAACACTACCCGACCAAATATTAGTAAAAACCGTTGACAAAGCCCTAATAATATATAGTCCAGAAACAGCAATAGCTGATCCTGTTATATCAAGAACAATAAGATTCAATGCAATAAAATAAACCCAACTTCCAACACTTGAAACACCAATACTGAACAATAGGATGGATGGATGTCGCCAAGTTTCTAGTATTTTTTTAAAACTCAATTTAATTCCCCCTTAGCTTTTAATAATTTTGGACAAAATAAAAAATCCCATCCCCAAGACTTGTGTGTCTTGGGGACGAGATTTGTAAAATCGCGGTACCACCCCAGTTTATTAATATGTCACCATATTAAACTTATCGGGTACGACATCAAAAGAAATGCTTATACCTTAGCTCTATAACAGGAGCTCCTGTCACACCATCCCCTTTGTTAGGTTCCAATGTGCTGCTCAGAGGCTTGATTCAATAAATTATTCTTACTCCTTTTCAGCAACCGGAGCTCTCTGGGAAGAAAAAATTTATTTACTCTCCTCATCATCGCATTTATTATTTATTATTTTGAATATTATCATTAATAATCCTTGTAGTAAACGTCAGACTAAGAAAAAATATTTTAAGCGAAAAGTTACATATTCAAGTACCTCGCCCTTTTCTTGATAAGCGAGGACAAGCACATTGTTCTCCCTATTATCTACACTTTTTTATCGAAGAATCTTTCTGTAATAATTTTGGCAATACACTTTTCATTTCTTAAGTGTAGATTTTCATTGTGCCCACTTGTCAAACAATGACTTACGCTGTTCATCGTTATAATGTAGACATAAGCTACCTTCTAATATACCTAACCCTAATTCCTTCATCATACATTATATTCTCAACTAATTATAGTCTGATATTTCAGTTGAGAGTGTAAAATATTTTGTGTAAATGAATAAATACAAAAAAGGAAGACCTTTTCTTGGTAGAATTAAGTCACCACAACCAATCCTAGAAAAGAGGTCTTCCCTATGAATCAGTTTACAACAGAAATCATCGAAGCTCTAGTAAAAAAACAAGATATTACCGAAGTTTTTCGCTCCCATTTAGAAACAGCTGTGAATACGCTGTTGGCGACGGAGCTGACGGCCTTTTTAGATTATGAAAAATACGACCGGATTGGCTTCAATTCAGGTAATTCACGTAATGGCTCGTATGCACGCAAACTGCATACGGAGTTTGGTGATCTTGAAATCACGATTCCTCGTGACCGCAATGGTGAGTTTAAACAACAGACGGTTGCGCCTTATAAGCGCTCTAATGACACACTGGAATCATTCGTCATCCATATGTTTCAAAAAGGGGTGACAATGTCTGAGATTGCTGGATTAATCGAAAAAATGTACGGGCATCATTATACGCCACAAACGAT